>CAUUOT010000108.1:0-5024 GCA_963546815.1 uncultured Bacteroides sp. | reverse complement strand
AGGCCACTCCTTCCTTTTTCCACGAAGTTTTGGAGCAGGCGCGGCCCAAATAGTAGAGTAGATTGACGTTGGTACGGTCTTCTTTGAGGGCTTTCTCCAACAAGTCGTGCGCCGGATAGAAATCTTCGATAGCATAATAGCTGATTCCGGCATAAAGGCAGGTCTGGAAACAGCTGTCTCTTTCCTGCAGCAGTTGCTCGTATCTCTGTATCGCCTTTCTGTATTGTTTGTTCAGGCAATAAGCCTGCGCGTTGACTCGGTTGACAAGGATGTTGAGGGAGTCTATGGCACGGTATTTCTCTGTGATGTTTATGGCGTCCTCAAACCGGCGGCTGGCAATGTATATGTTTCCGAGTTTGGCGGCGGACAAATAGTCTTCGGGGTAGCGTTTCCGTATATCCAAGTAGGCGTTTATGAGGTGCGCAACTTCCGTATTGTCATAGACTTGACTCATGCTTTAGGCCTTCAGGTGAAGCACGTAGGCTGAACTGTCTTTTTGGGCCAGCTGACTGCTTTCGCGCAAAGATTCGTTGTATCTTTTCATGTTCATCAGCAGGCCGATGTATTGAAGGCGTACATATTTATTTTCCGGATTCAGCTTCAATGAGCGTTGGTAGTATTCCAACGCTTCTCCGTAGCGGGCAAGGAGTTTGCAGCATTCGGCGGTCTCGATGTAAGCCCTCGGATTAAGCGAATCTTGCAGCACTACTTCTCGGAAGACGGCTAAAGCCTTGTCGTTATCTCCCAGTCCTTTCAGGGCTTTTCCCTTTTGATAGAGTAGCGGAACGGTAACCTTTTCTTTACTGATAAGCGACAGAGCGGTTTCATAATCATAATTGGTCATTGCCTCCTGAATGGAATTGATGTTTTGTGCCGACAACAAGGCACCGCAGGCAAAGAGGTAAAAGCAGAGCAAATGTTTTCGCATGTCTTTTGGCTTTAAGTGATTATGTAATTATGTAATTGCCTGCAAGTTAATAAAAAAGATGATTATTACGAATTTGTCGTAGTATTGTTTTGGATAGATTAACAAAAGAATAAGGCTGCCTCGCCTTCACCGGGAGACAGCCTTATTACAAATAAAAAAATGAAAAAGAAAAATTTCACATCAAGAAGCCCAGCAAGATACCTGCCGCTACGGCAGAACCGATTACACCTGCAACGTTCGGGCCCATGGCATGCATCAACAAGTAATTGTTAGGATCGTATTCCAAACCTATTATTTGTGAAATACGTGCCGAGTCGGGCACGGCAGAAACGCCGGCGTTGCCAATCAGCGGATTGATCTTATTGTCTTTCTTCAAGAACAGGTTGAAGATTTTAACGAAAAGTACTCCGGAGGCTGTGGCGATAATGAACGACAAAGCACCCAGACCGAAAATCCACAATGAATCGGTAGTCAGGAACTCGGATGCTTGTGTAGAAGCACCTACGGTCAGACCCAACAAAATCGTAATGGTATCAATCAGCGGTCCGCTGGCCGTGTTGGCCAAACGACGGGTAACGCCGCTTTCCTTCAGCAAATTGCCGAAGAACAGCATTCCCAGCAAAGGCAAACCGGATGGCACAAGGAACGTGGTCAGCAACAAACCGATGATCGGGAACATTACCTTTTCCGTATGCGAAACCGCGCGGGGAGGTTTCATGCGGATAAGGCGTTCGTGCTTGTTGGTCAACAGACGCATGATGGGCGGTTGTATCACCGGCACCAACGCCATGTACGAATAAGCTGACACCGCGATAGCACCCATCAAGTTAGGAGCCAATTTGGAGGAGAGGAAGATGGCTGTCGGACCATCGGCACCGCCAATGATACCGATGGCACCGGCTTGCATAGGGTCGAACCCGATTTCAAGAGCAATCATGTATGCGCCGAAGATACCGAACTGGGCGGCAGCACCGACCAACATCAGCTTAGGATTCGATATCAAGGCCGAAAAGTCCGTCATGGCTCCGATGCCCAAGAAGATGAGCGGCGGATACCAACCCGAGGTTACTCCCTGATACAGAATGTTAAGTACCGAACCTTCCTCATAGATGCCGACTTTCAGTCCGGCTTCCATATTGAAAGGGATATTGCCCACCAATATACCGAAACCGATGGGAATCAATAACATTGGCTCAAATTCCTTGGCTACGGCCAAGTATATGAAAAACAAGCCTACCAGAAGCATGACTACGTGTCCGCCCGTCGCATTGGCAAAACCCGTGTATGTCCAGAAGTCGGCAAGGTTGTTTCCTAAGAAAGTAATAAATTCTCCCATATTATTCAATGATTACGAGATCAGTACCTTCGAGAACGGAGTCCCCTTTACTAACATTGATAGCGGTAATCTTTCCGTCGCGGTCGGCGTTGATGCTGTTTTCCATCTTCATGGCTTCCAGAATGATGATAAGCTGGCCTTTCTTCACCGTGTCGCCTACGTTTACCTTGATGTCGAGGATGACACCCGGCAATGGAGATTTCACGCCTGATTTGCCTGCGGAAACAGCGGCCGGTTTGCTTACCTGTGCCGGAGCGGCAGCCGGTGCAGCTGTTGCTGCCGGACGAACTACAGGCTTAACAGGAGCTGCTTTTACCTTCTGCTCCATTTCTACGTTGTAAGAAGTACCGTTCACTTCTACGTGAGCGATGTTCTCTTCGATGTCTCCAATGGTAACATTGTATACATTACCGTTTATTTTATACTTATATTCTTTCATCGTTTTATTGTTTTTCGAAGTGACTTTACTTTCTGTGAGGGATTTCACGCAGTGTGTAGATTTTAGAGCTCCATGGCGAATAGCTGCGTTTTACGCGCGTGATGGTCAGCACGGTGTCTTCCACGTCGTGCACATCGCTTTGCATTTCGTGCATAGCCATGGCTATGGCGGCAAAGACTTCGCCGGGGGCTTCTCCGAGTTGTTTCTCTTTGGCTTCCTGCTTGTCGGTGATACCTTTGGCTCTCATGGCGTTGCGGGCGCTCAGATTGACCGATATTCTGCCCACAATCTTGAATGAGAGATAAAGCAAAACCAAACCGAAGAAAACCACACTCATGGCGGTGATGGCCATACCGATACCTGCACTGTCGTGCTCTTCGAATTTCTCCATCTTGGAATTGCTGTCCAGAGTTTTGTTGTTGGTACTCGGAGTCACATATTTGTCTGCGCTTTCTCCTTTCACTTCCCATTCGGATGAAGCGTCGCTGACGCGTGCGTATGACTGGTTGGCTTTAAGGGTATTGCCCGGTACTACAATCTGATCCAGTAACTTTTTGCCGGAGTCGTACAGTCCAATCCAGTTAACGTTCAATGTGTCCAACTTGAAATTGGTGTGGAACGTTCCGCGTCTCGGTTCTCCGTCGGCCCAGAAAAGTGAATGTTGGCGTGGCTTAACCTGCGTCAGAACATCGCCTTTGGGGATGAAATAGGTAGTGGTGTCATTGCCCGGGCTCCAGTGTTTCAGATAGCAACCGGCCAAGTCGGCACTGCCGTATGATTTGTTGAATATTTCAATCCATGCGCTGTGTACGCCATAATCGTCCTGAAAGTTGCTTTCGTTGTTGACCAGCACTTCGTTCAGCAACAGCTTGTTGTTCGAAATCTTCTTTCCACAAGAGGAACAGAGGCTTATCGTCAGCAGCAATGAAAGGAATATTCCGATTTTTGTTTTATTCATAATCGTTCTTGTTTTAATGTAAAAAGCCTGATTACAAAGGAATATTGCCATGCTTCTTGGCCGGGTTGGACAATTTCTTGGTTTGCAGCTGCTGCAAAGCGCGGATGATGCGGAAGCGCGTGTTGCGCGGTTCGATGACGTCATCGATGTAGCCGTACTTGGCCGCATTATAAGGATTGGCAAACAGCTTGGTGTATTCAGCCTCTTTTTCTGCCAGGAACTGTGTCGGATTTTCTTGTTCTTTGGCTTCGCGGGCATACAAAACTTCTACGGCGCCTGCGCCACCCATGACGGCAATCTCGGCAGTGGGCCAAGCATAGTTCATGTCGCCGCGGAGCTGCTTGCAGCTCATCACGATGTGCGAACCTCCATAAGATTTACGTAGGGTGATGGTCACTTTGGGCACAGTAGCTTCACCGTACGCATACAGCAACTTGGCACCGTGCAGAATGACACCGTTATATTCCTGTCCTGTGCCGGGAAGGAAGCCCGGTACGTCTACCAACGAAACGATGGGGATATTGAAAGCATCGCAGAAGCGGACAAAGCGGGCGCCTTTGCGAGAAGCGTTGCTGTCGAGCACACCTGCCAGATACTTGGGCTGGTTGGCCACAATACCTACCGACTGTCCGTTGAAGCGGGCAAAGCCGATGATGATATTCTTGGAATAGTCTTTCTGAATTTCGAGGAACTCGCCGTTATCTACGATGGCACCGATTACTTCGTACATGTCGTAGGGCTTGTTCGGATTGTCGGGGATGATGTCGTTCAGAGAGTCTTCCAGGCGGTCTATCGGATCGGTGCAATCCACATAGGGAGCCTCTTCCAAATTGTTCTGCGGAATGTAGCTCAAGAGTTTGCGAATCAGAGCCAGTGCTTCTTCTTCAGTCTTGGCTGTGAAGTGCGTCACACCCGATTTGGTAGAGTGAACGCTGGCACCACCCAGATTTTCCTGACTGACATCCTCGCCCGTCACCGTCTTGACAACCTTCGGGCCAGTAAGGAACATATAAGAGGTACCTTCCATCATCAGCGTGAAGTCCGTCAGGGCAGGAGAATAAACCGCACCACCTGCGCACGGGCCGAAGATACCGGATATCTGAGGAATAACCCCGGAAGCAAGGATATTGCGCTGGAAGATTTCAGCGTAACCGGCCAATGCGTTGATGCCTTCTTGGATGCGCGCGCCACCCGAGTCGTTGATGCCGATACACGGTGCGCCCATCTTCATGGCCTGATCCATAATCTTGCAGATTTTCAGCGACATGGTTTCGGACAATGAGCCGGCAGAAACGGTAAAGTCTTGTGCGAAGATATAAACCAGACGGCCTTCGATGGTTCCGCAACCGGTCACTACACCGTC
>CAUUOT010000107.1:0-5087 GCA_963546815.1 uncultured Bacteroides sp. | reverse complement strand
GGGAGGCCATTGAGATATATTCCGCCGCCGCTGCCGGGAAGTTCAATCTCGTGCTTGGTTCGCAAGCGGCATCTTGCAAGGAACTAGACACCGACCGCACTGCCGGGTGTATCCGCAGCTTGGAGCATGCTTACAGCAAAGATGGCGGTCTGGCTGTCCTGAAAGGAAATATCGCCCGTGACGGTTGTGTTGTAAAGACGGCCGGAGTGGACGAGAGCATCTGGAGGTTTACCGGTCCGGCCAAGGTCTTCGATTCGCAAGAGGCGGCCTGCGACGGCATATTGAGAGGAAAGGTGGTCAGCGGCGATGTGGTTGTCATCACCCACGAAGGCCCCAAGGGAGGGCCGGGCATGCAGGAGATGCTTTACCCCACTTCTTATATCAAATCCCGTCATTTGGGCAAGGAGTGCGCACTGATTACCGACGGGCGTTTCAGCGGCGGCACTTCGGGGCTCAGCATCGGGCATATCTCTCCCGAAGCGGCTGCGGGCGGCAATATCGGCAAGATTCAAGATGGGGATATCATCGAAATCGATATTCCGCGACGTGCCATCAACGTGAAGCTGACGGATGAAGAACTGGCCGCCCGCCCCATGACACCGGTGACACGCACCCGCAACGTGTCCAAAGCCCTGAAAGCCTATGCCGGCATGGTGAGTTCGGCGGATAAAGGAGCGGTGAGGTTGATATAGGTGTCGCCATACATGGAGAATAAGCAGATATTTTAATGGAAAGGAATCAGAAGATTTATTGAATATGATAGATAGTGATGCAAACAGCCGCACTTCCGTTCTCTCGTCGGAAGGGGGCAGCAGTGAACCGCAAATAACAGGTGCCGAAGCGTTGATGCGCTCTTTGGAATATCAAGGGGTAAGAACCCTCTTCGGATATCCGGGAGGCAGCATCATGCCGGTGTTCGATGCCTTGTACGACCATCGGGAGACGTTGAATCACATCTTGGTTCGCCATGAACAGGGGGCGGCCCATGCCGCACAAGGCTTCGCGCGCGTTTCCGGTCAAGTCGGCGTATGTCTGGTTACCAGTGGTCCGGGCGCCACCAATACGATTACGGGCATTGCCGATGCCATGATAGACAGCACGCCGATTGTGGTCATAGCCGGCCAGGTAGGCACCGATTTCTTGGGGACGGATGCCTTTCAGGAAGTCGATTGGGTAGGCATCACGCAACCCATAACGAAGTGGAGCTATCAAATCCGTCGTGCCGAAGATGTGGCTTGGGCGGTGGCTCGTGCTTTCTATGTGGCCAAGAGCGGACGTCCCGGCCCCGTGGTGCTCGATTTCGCCAAGAATGCGCAAGTAGCTAAAACCGAATACGTTCCCACGAAAGTGGACTATGTACGCAGCTACCTCCCAGTTCCCGAGATGGACTCTGAAGCCATCCGGCAGGCTGCCGAACTGATAAACGGGGCAGAGCGTCCTTTGGTATTGGTGGGGCAGGGGGTAGAGTTGGGCGAAGCCTGGCAGGAGCTCCGCGCCTTTATCGAGAAAGCCGGAATGCCGGCAGGGTGCACCTTGCTGGGGCTTTCGGCCCTGCCCACGGAGCATCCTTTGAATAAAGGCATGCTGGGAATGCATGGTAATCTGGGGCCGAACGTCAATACAAGCAAATGCGATGTGTTGATTGCCGTGGGCATGCGTTTCGACGACCGCGTCACCGGCAAGCTGTCCACTTATGCCACACAGGCAAAGATTATCCATTTCGACATCGACCCTGCCGAGATAGATAAGAACGTTAAAGTGGATGTTGCCGTGCTGGGCGACTGCAAAGAGACGCTGGCTGCCGTGACCCGGCTGCTGAAGCCTGCCGAACATAAAGAATGGCTCGACAGTTTTCTGCCTTATGAAAAGGTAGAAGAAGAGAAAGTCATCCGTCCGGAGCTACATCCGGCGGGCGAGGCTTTGAGCATGGGCGAGGTGGTGCGTGCCGTCAGCGAGGCCACCGGCAATGAGGCTGTATTGGTCACCGACGTGGGCCAGAATCAGATGATGGCCGCCCGCTACTTCAAATACAGCAAGAACCGCAGCATTGTCACTTCCGGCGGTCTGGGCACCATGGGCTTCGGACTTCCGGCTGCCATAGGCGCCACTTTCGGACGTCCCGACCGTACGGTCTGCGTCTTCATGGGCGATGGTGGTTTGCAGATGAACTTGCAGGAGCTGGGCACTGTGATGGAGCAAAAGGCGCCGGTGAAGATGATCTTACTCAACAACAACTACCTTGGCAACGTTCGGCAATGGCAGGCGATGTTCTTCAACGGCCGTTATTCGTTCACCCCCATGATGAACCCCGACTATATGCAGATAGCGTCGGCCTATGCCATCCCCGCCCGCCGGGTGACGAGGCGTAATGAGCTGGCGGCGGCCATTGCCGAGATGATTGCTGCGGATGGCCCGTTCCTGCTCGAGGCTTGCGTGGAAGAAGAAGGCAATGTGATGCCGATGACCCCTCCGGGCGGCTCCGCCCACCGGATGTTGCTGGAGTGTTGACTTTTATAATATAGAAAGAGATATGAGTGACAAGACATTATATACCATTATCGTCCATTCGGAGAACTTCGCCGGCCTGCTCAATCAGGTGACGGCCGTCTTCACCCGCCGGCAAATCAATATCGAAAGCCTGAATGTATCGGCCTCCTCCATCAAGGGAGTGCACAAATATACCATCACAGCCTGGACGGACAAAGAGACCATCGAAAAGGTGACCAAGCAAATCACCAAGAAGATAGATGTGCTGCAGGCGCATTACTTCACGGACGATGAAATCTACCGGCACGAGATAGCCCTGTACAAGATAACCACTTCCACATTGGAAGAGAAGCCGGAAGTCTCTAAGATTATCCGCAGATACAATGCGCGCATCGTGGAGGTGAACACGGTTTTCTCCATTGTAGAGAAGAATGGCATGAGCGAAGACATTACCGCCCTCTACGAGGAGTTGAGTGCATTTGACTGCGTGCTTCAGTTTGTCCGTTCGGGCCGTGTAGCCATTACCACCGGCTGCTTCGAGCGGGTCAACTAATATTTGGCGGAACGTGAGGCGAAATACCTTCAAAGTAAACAAAACGGCAATGAGTGAGAAGAATAAGATAGGAACTTACAAGTTCGTGGCCGAACCGTTCCATGTCGATTTCACCGGACGGCTCGCCTTGGGCGTATTGGGCAATCATCTGCTGAATTGCGCAGGCTTCCATGCCACCGACCGCGGCTTCGGCATCGCTGCCTTGAACGAGGATAATTATACCTGGGTGCTGTCCCGTCTGCCATCGAGCTGGACGAGATGCCCTGCCAATATGAGGAGTTTTCTATCCGGACGTGGGTGGAGAATGTTTACCGCCTTTTCACTGACCGTAATTTCGCCCTTATCGACAAAGACGGACGGACAACGGGCTATGCGCGCTCCGTATGGGCCATGATCAGCATGAATACGCGCAAGCCGGCCGATTTGCTGGCGCTTCACGACGGCGGCATCATGGACTATGTCTGCGACGAGCCTTGCCCCATCGAGAAGCCGTCGCGCATCAAGGTCTCTTCCACGGAGCCGGTGGCTTCGCTGACAGCCAAGTACAGCGATATCGACATTAACGGACACGTCAACAGCATCCGCTATATCGAGCACATCCTCGACCTGTTCCCCATGGAGATGTACCGCGAGAAGCGCATCCGCCGTTTCGAGATGGCCTATGTCACCGAAAGCCGCTATGGCGACCGGCTTACCTTCTTCATGGACGATGACGGTGGCGGCGTCTACGCTGTCGAAGTGAAGAAAAGCGGCGGCGAGGTAGTCTGCCGCTCCAAAGTGATATTTACAGAGAAATAGACAGAAGTATAAACGTTGGCGTAAGCCACAAATAAAAACTAAAACAGATATGGCACAATTGAATTTTGGCGGTGTTATCGAGAATGTGATGACCCGCGAAGAGTTTCCTTTGGAAAAAGCGCGCGAGGTTTTGAAAGACGAAACCATCGCAGTTATCGGCTATGGCGTGCAAGGTCCCGGTCAGGCATGCAACTTGCGCGATAACGGTTTCAACGTCATTGTGGGGCAGCGTCCGGGCAAGACGTACGAGAAAGCTGTGGCCGACGGATGGGTGCCGGGCGAAACGCTCTTCGGCATCGAAGAGGCCTGCCGCAGGGGCACTGTCGTGATGTGTTTGCTGTCCGATGCGGCTGTAATGTCCGTATGGCCCCTCATCAAGCCCTGTCTCACTCCCGGCAAGGCGCTTTACTTCTCCCACGGCTTTGCCATCACTTGGAACGACCGCACGGGCGTGGTTCCTCCCGGCGACATCGACGTGATTATGGTGGCTCCGAAGGGCTCCGGCACTTCGCTCCGCACCATGTTCCTCGAAGGCCGTGGCCTGAACTCTTCCTATGCCGTCTATCAGGATGCCACCGGCCGGGCTTTCGACAAGACCATCGCCTTGGGCATCGGCATCGGTTCGGGCTATTTGTTCGAGACCACCTTCATCCGCGAGGCTACCTCCGACTTGACCGGCGAGCGCGGTTCGCTCATGGGAGCCATTCAGGGATTGCTGCTGGCCCAGTACGAGGTGTTGCGCGAGAACGGTCACTCTCCTTCCGAGGCCTTCAACGAAACCGTGGAAGAGTTGACCCAATCCTTGATGCCCCTCTTTGCCAAGAACGGCATGGACTGGATGTATGCCAATTGCTCCACTACGGCTCAGCGCGGTGCGCTCGACTGGATGACCCCGTTCCACGATGCCATCAAGCCCGTTGTGCAGAAGCTGTACGAAAGCGTGAAGTCCGGCAACGAAGCTCAGATTTCCATCGACAGCAACTCCAAGCCCGATTATCGCGACAAGCTGAATGCCGAGCTGAAAGCCTTGCGCGAAAGCGAAATGTGGCAGACCGCCGTCACCGTCCGCAAGCTCCGCCCGGAGAATAATTAACGCGAGTTCGATATAAGAAAAGTTTTTCTGTGAGATGCCCTCTGAAAATAAGAGGACTCCCGCAGGAAAACTTTTCGTCTTCAGGATGTATTCTCTATTTCAGCGGCTAAAATATATATTTCAGCGGCTAAAATATGTATTTCAGCAGCTGAAATA
>CAUUOT010000106.1:0-5095 GCA_963546815.1 uncultured Bacteroides sp. | reverse complement strand
AATCCTTGATGAAGAAGAAAACTTTAAGGAAAAAGGTGATATTTTTTCAAAAAAGAAGGTGGTTTATAAGGTGAATTCAGGATGCGATGTTCCATGATGTGGTATTTATTCCTTTGTGTATAATCCGTTAATTATCAGATGTATTATCAGGATATTTGGTGGCCTGTTCAAACGGCTGATTTGTTTTTAAGAAAATTTCTTATCCCCGCTTCGTCTTTACTGGTGTGAATGGAGATATACATCCTGCGTGGCGATATATGCATGTCATTTTACACCTTGTTCTATCGAACTTAGGTTATTTTGTTTACATTTGCAGCAACACATACCGAGTAAACAACTTATGGAAACACTACAAGCCCGCTCTATCAACGTCAATGGAAGACTGATGGACCTGTCCGCCCCCCGCGTGATGGGAATACTGAACGTGACTCCCGACTCCTTTTACGCCGGTAGCCGCATGCAGACCGAGGAGGAAATCTCCCGTCGCGTGGAACGGATGCTGGCCGAAGGCGCTGCCATCATCGATATCGGCGCATACTCTTCGCGACCGGATGCCGCCGATGTCTCCGCCCGTGAGGAGATGGAGCGACTGCGCCGGGGACTGACCGTGCTGCGCAAGACCTCGCCCCACGCCGTGGTCTCCGTAGATACTTTCCGTGCCGACGTGGCCCGCATGTGCGTGGAAGAGTACGGCGTGGCCCTCATCAACGACATTGCCGCCGGCGAGATGGACGCCGACATGTTCCGCACCGTGGCGCGGCTGAACGTGCCTTACATCATGATGCACATGCAGGGCACTCCGCAGGACATGCAGCGCCACCCCCATTACGACAATCTGCTGAAAGAGGTCTTCCAGTATTTTGCGCGCAAAGTGCAGCAGTTGCGCGACCTTGGCGTGAAAGACATCATCCTCGACCCCGGCTTCGGCTTCGGAAAGACGATGGAGCATAACTATGAATTGCTGGCCCGTTTGGAAGAGTTCCGCGTCTTCGAGCTTCCGCTGCTGGCGGGCGTCTCGCGAAAGTCGATGATATACCGCCTGCTGGGCGTCACCCCGCACGAAGCCCTGAACGGCACCACGGTGTTCGATACCATCTGCCTGCTCAAGGGGGTGGACATCCTGCGGGTGCACGATGTGAAAGAGGCCGTGGAAACCGTGAAGATAGTAGAGGCGATGAAGAAAGAGAGTCATAACATCTGAAAAAAAACAATCCCCCGTGTTTATCGAATTTGGCATAAAAGATTTCATAGATATCCTGCTGGTGGCGCTCCTGCTGTACTACACGTACAAGTTGATGAAGGCTTCCGGCTCTATCAATGTGTTTACCGGCATTCTGGTGTTTATCCTGATATGGCTGGTAGTCTCTCAGGTGCTGGAGATGAAGCTGCTCGGCTCTATCTTCGACAAACTGGTGAGCGTGGGCGTACTGGCGCTTATCGTGCTGTTCCAGGAGGAAATACGACGCTTCCTGCTGACCCTGGGCTCGCACCATCACACCAGTGCGTTGGTGCGTTTCTTCACCGGAAACAAGCAAGAATCGCTGGAGCATGAGGACATCATGCCCATCGTGATGGCGTGCATCAGCATGGGGAAGCAGAAAGTAGGCGCACTGATTGTCATGGAGCACAACATGCCTCTGGACGATGTGGTGCGTACGGGCGAAATCATCGACGCCAACATCAATCAGCGGCTGATAGAGAACATCTTCTTCAAGAACAGTCCGTTGCACGATGGAGCGATGGTCATCAGCAAGAAGCGCATCAAAGCGGCGGGATGTATCTTGCCGGTATCGCACAACCTGAATATCCCGAAAGAGTTAGGCTTGCGCCACAGGGCGGCGATGGGCATCTCTCAAGTCTCGGACGCGCACGCCATCATCGTGTCTGAAGAGACCGGCGCGATATCCGTAGCCTATAAAGGAGAGTTTTACCTCCACCTGAGCGCCGAGGAGCTGGAAAGTCTGTTGACTAAGGAGGGCTGACCGGCATCGGCGCGATGTTAATTCAACATCAGACTCATAGAAGGATTTGACGCCTCGAACAGTTTGGCGGTAAGTTCGCCGACAGTGAGTGCCAAGTGACTGCCCGGCAGACGCTTGGCACTCACCATGCATTTGCCGTTGCTCAGGTAGTAATAGCCGTTGTTCGCGCTGATTTGTTCGTCGGTGAGGCGGATGTTGAGCTCCGTCTCGGGATGGAAGGCCGCATAGAGTTGCATCATTGCCTTGGCATGGATGATGCGCGCCATCCCGAAAGGCCGGCCGGCCTTGCCGCCTGAAGAAGCGGATACTTCGATGGACGGAATTTCCAGCTTCCTGCATATGTTTTGCAGTAACAGGGAGTATGCCTCCGAAGAGTCCGCCACAATCTCCTCGATGCGCCACGCATGATGGCTTGTGGGAAATGCCATTGCCAGAGCCGAAACCTCTCCATCGCGGCAGAGCATACAGACGTGCCCCCCACTCAGTCGTAAGTCGGCAAGGACGACGCGGAAATCTTTTTCGGTATGCTGAATGCCGTAGGGGCGCTCCCTCAACTTCCGGTTCAGGAAGTCATACATCTTTGTTTTGTATTCATTGCTTGTTTTCAAGGTGTACCTTTCATCGGGCATCGGGCTGTCCGGGGCAATGTAGGTAGTCGCCTCGCGCCTGAATACGGGGGCGTAGCCATGACGGGCGTAGTAAGAGAACAGTCGTGGCTCCGCCGGTATCAGTGTAGACAGGGCGATTCCGCTGTGCAACATCCGTGCGAAGGCTTGCGACAACAGTTCGTGCATCACGCCCCGGTTGCGGTAGTCGGGATGCGTACAGGCCCCGGAGACATAAGCGGTAGCGATTTCTCTTCCCCCGAAAGTCATGGGATAGGGCAGCATCTGCAGGGCTGCAATCACTTCTTCGCCGCTTTCGATGGCGATGTTGACGTCGTTGCTGTAACGCAGGCGGAAGTACAGTTCGGTGAACTCTTCACTGTCATCGAAGCAGAGTTTCCATAAGTGCTTTATCTGTTGCTTGGTCTTGTTCATGGTCTTTGTCACCACTTGATGGCTTCTACCGGTTCGTCCCTCAGACAGGCGATGTATTTCTCCAGAATGATGGCAGGCTGATAGGATAACTTGGCTTTGCGCAGACCTTCGATGCCCAAGTCTTCTTCCCGGTTGATATAGGTATATTGTTCGGGGATGCGGTTCGCGAACTCATAATTTATCAGGGTATAGGCCCCGTCGATGCTTGTATCGGCTTTCTCCACATGTACGCCGAAGGTATCCCGGTTGATGGGCATGCCGAAGGTGAAAGCGGCAATCTTGCCGTCTACATGAAGGATACCTCCTGTCAGTCCTAACTCTTCGAAGTGATGGAGGGCATAAGTCAGTGCACGGCGCTCATTGCCTGTCCCCTCGTGTTGGTTGCAATCGTTGGCCTCGCACCAGATGGCCTCCAGTTCTAGGCATTCCTGTATGCGGTCGGGGGTAATGGGAGTATATCCATAATTGCTGTAAGTGCGCTTGAACTTGTTGAGGTGGTTTCGCTTGGCTTGGAACTTCTTTCCGGCCAGTGTGGCGAGGTCGGTGCGCAGATAGAGGTAGTCGGCATAATCCCTGTCTGCCGTGAATTGGAATTTACCGGGCATGAAAGCCTCCAACTCCGAACACATGCCGGAGCATATCCCCAGCAAGCAGAGAGGCTTTCCTTCGCGATGAGCGTCTTCTACCAGAGCCTCCAGAGCCTTCCGCAAGTCGCCGTTGCCGATGGGCATCATATAAGCCAACTCTCCCTCTGCCCAGAACTTCAGTAAGAGAAATCCGTCTTGAACGGCGAAGCGGGTATTGTACAGAAAGCGCCAGCTGCACAGGTTGGAGAACGACAGGTCGCAGTTCCTGCGCGGGCTGTTCAAAGTGTATGAAGTAATGAGTTCTTTGTCCGTTAATTCGATGTCTTTGAATGAAATCATAAAGTACTTGTCTTGGTTTGAGATAATAATAACAAAAAGGAACGGCTTTTGTTAGATGAAGCCCAGCAAGCGCAGGATGGTAGGGGTTAGTAGGGCAGTGAAGATGCCGTTCAGCGTCAAGCCCAGACTGGCGAATGCGCCGTATTTACGGCTGATTTCCATCGCGGTGGATGTGCCTACTGCATGGGCAGCGGCTCCCATCGAGAGACCTTGGGCCATGGGACTGCCGATGCGGGTCAGCTTCATGGTCTTGAACCCCAGAATACCGCCTAGCAGGCCGACGCAGACTACTACGGCGGCTGTGAGTGAGGGGATGCCGCCTAATGATTTGGTCACCTCCATGGCTATAGGGGTGGTCACGGATTTGGGAGCCAGCGAGCAGATAATTTCGTCCGAAGCTCCCATCAGTTTGGCTATCAGCACTACGGAGACGACACCCACCACGCAGCCTGCCAGTTGAGACAGGATGATAGGAAGCAGTTGTTTCTTGATGGTCTCCAATTGAAGATACAGAGGTACTCCCAATGCCACTACGGCCGGTTTAAGCCAGAACTCTATCAAGCGGCCTCCTTTATTGTAGGTCTGATAGTCGATATGCGCCATTTTCAGGAAAATAATGAGGATGGCAATGGTCAGCAAGATGGGGCTCAGCAGCATGATGCCGGTTTTCTTTTGCAAGGCTTTGGCCAGAAAGAAAACTCCGAAGGTGACGGCCAGCAGGAAGAAATCGTTCTCTAAGAAGTTCATTTGATTTTGCGTGTTAATTGATGCACCCATCCGGTGACCACAATCACCAGCAGGGTGCTGACTAGTGAAGCTGTGACGATAGGCCAGAACTCGGCGGCAATGACATCGAAATAGAGCATCAACGCCACACCGGGCGGAACGAAGAAGAATCCCAAGTTAGCGACCAGAAAGTCGGACATGCCTTGCACCCAGTGCAGTTTTATCCAGCCCAATTTCAAAAACAGGGTGAGCAGCAGCATGCCGATGATGCTGGAGGGAAGTTTGACATCCGTAAGGAAAACAACCAGTTCACCTAAAGCTAAACATCCGAAGAGGATGGCACATTGACGAATCATATATATACTTAAGCTAAAAGGACTTGTCTTTTCACCCTTCCACCGACGAATGACTCGCCACATGT
>CAUUOT010000105.1:0-5134 GCA_963546815.1 uncultured Bacteroides sp. | reverse complement strand
GGCCGAATCCATCGATACCATGACTTCCAGCCGGCTCATCAGGGCCAGCTCCCCGTCCAGATTCAGTTTTCCGGCCAAAGACACTACGTTGTTGTGGGGGTGGCTCCAGCCTTCCAGTTTCTCTGCCTCGGTCTTTCCGCCGAACAGGAAGATGGTCCAGTCGGTATGCGCCGCGGCTTGCTCGATGAGTTGGGCAATGGTGCTTTCGGGCAATACCTTTCCCCGATGGGCTGCAAAGGGGGCAATTCCTATCCAATGCTTGCCGTGGGTTGCGCCGGTGATGCTCTGAAAAAGGCTTGCTTCTCCTTTCCCGTCGCCGTAGATGGAGTGGAACGTAACCTCCGCAGGGAAGCCCAGCCGCCGGAATACATCGGCATAGCGGACAAAGGAGGATGGCAGCGGAGCCAACTTCTTGTGCTGCGGGCGCGTCAGCTCTTTTTTCTCTTTCCTTCCTTTGTCGATGTGTGCCGTCTTCGTGCCAGACAGTGCGAACAAGCCGCGCAGTACTTTGGTGCGGAGCACGTCATGAAGGTCGGCCACCGCATCGTAGTTCTCTTTCCGGAGCGCACGAAACAAGCGGAACAGCCCGCCTATTCCCTTGTATTTGCCAAGGTCTACGCCTTGAAACCGCACATTGGCAGGCATCCGTTCGAACAGGGGAGAGACGAACGGCTTGCTCAATACCGTGATTTCCAACCGGGGATATTGGCGGGCCAGCGAGTCGATGACGGGTACGGTCATTGCCACGTCGCCCAGCGCCGATAGTCTGAGGACCAATATCTTCATTTCTTGCCGTAAAGAACCGGATTCAGGCTGGGGTCGTTATACATCTTCATCTGCTTGTAGACCTTCATATACTTCTGTCCCGCTTCGATGTCGGCAATCAGCCGGTCGATAGCGGCAGAGAGGTCTTTCTGTTGCTCCAGCAGCACGTTCAGCTTGGTTTCACATTGGGTGCGGTGTTCGGGTGTGGTGTCGGTCCGCTCCGTTTCCTGCTGCATGTGGTAGATTTTGAGTGCAAGGATGGACAGGCGGTCGATGGCCCATGCCGGACTTTCGGTGTTGATGATGGCATCGTGACACACGCGCACGTCCTTGTATTTATCGAGGAAATAACTGTCTATCAGTTCCACCAAGTCGGTGCGGTCTTGGTTAGACCGGTCTATCCGTCTTTTAATCTTCAAGGCCTCCACCGGGTCGATGGCGGGGTCGCGTATAATGTCTTCCAAGTGCCACTGCACGGTGTCTATCCAATTCTTCAGATAGAGGTAGTACTCGATGCTTTTCAGCGGATAAGGGTTGTGGATGGGGGTGTCTACATGGTCGTTCCGGTGATAGTCGAGGATGGACTCTGTGAAAATGCGGTTGGCGAGTGTTGTAAAGCTCATAACTTCAAAGATTAAATGATAAACTGTTTATTAAAGGACAAAACTAAGGAAAGTTTCTTATTATCCAAGTGCGGAGCCTGCTTAAATTTTCTTCGCCGCCGGTGGACAAGGCTCTTTCGAGGAGCGTATGTTTGCCGGCGGGAGCAACGACTTATGCCTGCTTTGACAGACACTGGACTTTGAGCTGACAGACACTGGACTTTGAGCCGACAGACACTGGACTTTGAGCCGACAGACACAAGCCTCTGTCAGGACAGACACAAGTGTCTGACAAACGCGAAGGGAATACACTGAAAATGAGTCGATAAGAAACCAGAGAACAGGCAAAGACGGGCGGGGAGTTTTCAGAAAGAATTCTTCGCGGCGTATTGCCCCAGATAATCGAACTGTATCATGCGGTCGGAGATTTCGTAGGCTTCCTTGGCATGGGCAGCCTCCTGCGGCGTGACGCTTTCGCCCTCGGCTTTCAGCTGCGGACTGATGGCAAAGCCTTTCTTAGAGGGGTCGAGGATGCTCTGACCTAACCCGCTCCAGACGTAATCGTCCAATCTAAGCAAGTTGAGCAGGGTGGGATACATGTCTATCTGCCCCATCACCTTGTCGTAACGCATGCCTACGGGCGAGTTCACCACGATGAACGGCGTAAACGTCTTGTCCGAGACGATGCCTTTGCCGCCGGGAGCCTCGCACAGCTCGCGGCGATAAGACGCCAGTCCCTCGTGGTCGCCGGTGATGACGATGAGGGTTTCGTCGTATTGCGGCAAGGTCTTGAGGTATTCCACAAATCGGCCGATGGCCTTGTCGGTATAGCGTGCGGTGGTCATATAGTCGTTCATCTTCTGCGGAATGACGGAAGAGAAGCTGACCTCTTTCAGCTCTTCGGGCAGTTTGAAGGGAGCATGTCCGGAGTAAGTAACAAGTTGCATATAGACGTTTTCGCCCTTCTTCCAGATTTCGCCGTCCGCTATCTTCTGGCGGCACTGTGCCAGAAAAGCTCCGTCGCCCGTGCGCTTGTGGGTGCCGAAGGCCTCTTCTAACTTGAAGTCCTGGTAAGCGATGATGGTGTCCGTGCCGAAGCTTCCGGCAATGACGCCTTGGTTCCATGTAGACACCTTGTCGATGGTCAGGAGGTAGTTGCGCGAGTTCTTTTTCCGGTGCATGGCTTTCTGCAGGGTGCAGTAGGTATGGTCTGGGTAGAGGCTGCTGTACGTGCCGCTCTCGATGGGGAGGAGTCCGGCGCAGAGCATCAGTTGCGCGTCGATGGAGCGTCCTCCTTTCACCTGCGTAAGTACACGGGGAGCGTACAAGGTGGTGGGCTCCTTTATCAGCCGGTTGAGGCAGGGAGTGATTTCCTGCCCCTCGACTTCCGTTTCCAACACCCAGCTCTCGAGCGACTCGGCCAGAATGACGATGCAGTGGTTGCGTGTACCAATGGAGTCGGGCAGCGCACGGTGTGCAGGCCTGCGGTTGAGCCAGTCCTCTATCTCGCGCCGTATCTCCGGAGTGGGCGTCTGCTTGCGGCTCATCAGGTCGTGGCACATGTCGCCGAACACGGTGTACATGGAGGTGGTGCTTGAACACATATAGGCGTCTTGACGGACGGCTTTATAGGCTTCGCCGAAGCCACCCTTCGCCCAAG
Source organism: uncultured Bacteroides sp. (assembly GCA_963546815.1). Lineage (GTDB taxonomy): Bacteria > Bacteroidota > Bacteroidia > Bacteroidales > Bacteroidaceae > Bacteroides. The sequence continues at coordinate 2,107 of CAUUOT010000105.1, read as the reverse complement.
TGACGATGACGAAAAGCAGGACGGCAAGACCGGACATCGCTCCGTAGAGGCGGTACGATGTACGTCGCGGAGCCTGCCTGCGCCGCAGACAGAGCGGGATGCAGGCAAGGGTAGAGAGAGGGAACAACAGGTCGTACCAACGGAGGGAGTCGTACACGCTGGCGGTGAAGTCGGCCAGATTGCCCGACAGCGCATAGCTGCTCAGCGGGATGGCCGTATAGTAGGTGCGGAAATACATCAGGTTGGCCACCAGCAGCACGTCCAGCAGCAGCATGAGGGCGATTTCCGTCTTCCTAAGGCCGAAGAACTTGTAAGGAATCAGCAGCAGGAGCGTTGCAATGACTTTTGTGGCGTAAAACTCTACGGTAGAGAAGGCGGCAAACGTAGTGGGTATGCTCCAGAAGAGGTCGAACAGCAGGAATTTGAAGAACAGGGCTACGCCCATCCAAAGCGCCGTGCGGTCTGTTGCCGTGCGGCTGTAACGATGATGACAATAGGAATTTCTTTTCATAACGAACGATGTGTTAGCTTGGTTCGAGCGCTTGAGATGGTAATGACAGGCCGCCCCCGGACAAGCCCTCGGATATCGGCTGCAAATGTAAAAAAATAACCCGAGTTCCACATAAATTGCTTATAAAGGCTTTATAAGAAGCTTGCGCCGGCATAAGAAAAACTCTTCATCGGCAAGTAAACCGTCTCTTCACTATATATAAAGGTAAAGGGAGGAGGGAGATATAAAAATCACACCATAGACGATAAGTTTTTCAGCGAGGGCGCATCCTCTTCCGGGAGGCACGTAATTGACCTCTTTCCCATATACCGACGAGCTTTAAGGAGGGGTGACATTTATGCTAAAAAGCCGTATAAAGTCCTTTTTTTCGTATACAAATGCAGTAAAAGAGGAAATCTTGCATTTACTTTGCAGTCCCTTAAAGCGAGGGCACAGAACTTACAAAGACAAATATCCGCAAGGATTTTGGTTACGTTTTTACTGATAATTTGAGATTTATGAGGAAGCATTATTTATTTTTCGTTTCAGTCACCTATTCATACCCCATACTTCGTCCGCTTCAGGACGAAATCCGGCGCAGAGGGGACGAGGCAGCTTGGTATATAGAACCCGGCTGCCCCGTCTTGCTGGAACAAGGCGAAAGGTGGATGAAAACCGTGCAGGAAGTGATGGACTACCAACCCATTGCCGTCTTTGCACCCGGAAACTATATCTATGACTTCTTCCCCGGGGTGAAAGTGTCGCTGTTTCACGGCTATCCCATCAACAAACGCGGCGAGGAGAAAGATGACCACTTCTCCGTGCGCGGCTGGTTCGACATTTACTGCACGCAAGGCCAGACCAGTACCGTGCCTTTCAAAGAGCTGGAAAGGAAATACGGCTTCTTCAAGGTGTACGAAACAGGCTGGTGCAAGGCCGACACACTCGTAAAGGAGCGCAAACACACCGCACCGAACGCACGGCCGGTGATTCTCTACTCCACGACCTTCACCAAAGGCATCACCTCCGCACCCGTCCTGTTCGATACGATTAAGCGGCTGACCCGAGAGAAGGACTGGGACTGGATTCTGTCTTTCCATCCCAAGTTCAACGACCCCGACACACTTAAAAAATACAAGGAATTGGCAGCCACTTGCCCCAACGTAACCTTTCACGAGAGTGGATTGGTGGATGCGGCGTTACTGAACAACGCAGACGTATTATTGTCCGACGCATCTTCCGTAATCGTGGAATTCATGATGCTGGACAAACCGGTGGTGACCTACCGCAACACCGCCCCCGGCAGCCATCTGCTCAACGTCACCAAGGCAGACGCCGTAGAAAATGCGATAGAAAAAGCCCTCGCACGTCCGGCGAGATTGATGGAGCACATCCGCACGTATGTACACCAGCACGAAGGGCATCTGGACGGCGAGTCTTCCGCCCGCGTGCTGGATGCCGTGAACAACTACCTCTGGTACTACCAAGGCAAAACCCGCACGAAACCGCTGAACCTGCTGCGGAAATTCAAGTTGAGGTGGAGATTGGGCTATCCCTTGACTTCGGCATTGGGATTATGGTAAATCGTTGCTATGACGGAAGACAGAGAGAAACAAC
>CAUUOT010000104.1:0-5151 GCA_963546815.1 uncultured Bacteroides sp. | reverse complement strand
GGCTATTTTCAGCGCTTTGTCCAATCCGCCCAACTCATCAACCAGCCCCAGTTCTTTGGCCTTGCTTCCGGTCCATATACGTCCCTGGGCTATCTTATCCAAGTCTTCTTTGTCAATGCCGCGACCCTCTGAGCAGCGTGTCAGGAAGAGGTCGTAACCCCGATTTACGTACATTTGTACCAAGCTTTTCTCTCCATCGTTCATCGGACGGGTCAGCATACCGAAGTCCGCATATCGGTTAGTCTTTGCTACGTCGAAGTTCAGTCCTATTTTATCAGTCAGCCCTTTCAGGTTGGGGAACATACCGAAGATGCCGATGGATCCGGTCAGCGTGGTAGGTTCGGCTACAATCGTGTCTGCGTTGCAGGAGATATAATACCCGCCCGATGCAGCATACTCGCCCATGGAGACAATCACAGGCTTCTCTTTCTTCAGTTCACTTATCGCATACCATATCTGTTCAGATCCGAAAGCGCTTCCACCCGGTGAGTTCACACGCAACACAACCGCCTTTACGTCTTCGTCGTCTTTCAGTTTGCGCAAGTCTCTAATTACCTTTTCAGACTCGATACCTCCGTTACCGGCATACGATGAAGCTCCATCAATCTCGCCGTAAGCATAATACACGGCAATCACATTGCCGCTCTTGTCTTTCGGGACATTCTTCCTTATATTTACCATTTCCTGCAAACCCAGTATAGGCATATTGTCGTCTTCGTCGAGTCCCGCCATCGCCTTCAGGTAGTTTCGTACATCGTTCTTATATACCAATGTGTCTGCCAGTCCGCACTTCACACTTTCTTCCGCAGGATAGAACATCAGCATGCGGTCCGCAAGAGCGTTCAGCGAGTCCGGCGACAGTTTTCGGGACTCCGCTACATCATTTGTCACTTGTTCCCAAACGGAAGCCAGAAAAGCCTCGACCTGTTCTCGGTTGGCAGGACTCATTTCGGTAGAGATGAAAGGTTCTACCGCGGATTTGTAAGTACCAACCTTGAATACCTGCATCTCTACTCCAATCTTTGCCAGCAAGTCTTTGAAGAATATCGGCGCAGAAGCCAACCCTTTCCATTCAATCATTCCTTGCGGGTTTATCAGAATCTTATCCGCCACGCTGGCCAGAAAGTACAAGTCTTGCGAGTAATTGTCGCTGTACGCCACAATGAATTTACCAGACCCTTTGAAGTCGTTCAACGCATCGCGTATTTCCTTGCACGAGGCATATCCTGCGCCTAATGCGTTGGCTTCTATGTAAATGCCTTTGATGTCCTCGTTCTCTTTCGCTTTCTTGATGGAGGACAAAACATCGTCAAGACCGTAAGTTTTGTAGTCATCGCCTATCAAAAAATCGAACGGGTTGTCCTGGCTTCGTTCGACCAGTGTGCCGTTCAGATCCAGCATCATGACGGAGTTCCGACGGACTTGCGTTTCCGACTCCGAAGAAGACAGTATACTAAAAAACAGCATGATACCGATAAAAAACAGCACTACACACGACACGATGATACCCGTGACGGTAGCTAATGTAAATTTCAGAAAATCTTTCATTGTATTTAATCGTTTTTATTGTCGATTTCGTATATAAGCAAACAAAGGTAACTGATTCGGTTGATAATTATGCTATCTGTTGCATGATTTTCGACCTTGCCATTCTAAAAACGGCTTTCGAGTGAGGACACAATGCTGCGGTAAGCACAAGGCGGACTCCCCAATCTACAGCGAAAGCGTGGCTTTATGAAATAAAAAAATCCGCTTTTCAAGCGGATTGTGGAGCGTATCGGACTCGAACCGATCACCTTAACACTGCCAGTGTTACGCTCTAGCCAGATGAGCTAACGCCCCTTTACGGTATAATAACGAAAAGGCTTTCTGTTTTGATGGCGCGAAGATAATGGATAATTCTGGAATAATTGTTATGTTTGCCAAACAAATTGAGAAAAACGCTATGCTGGTATATAATACGACTTATCATGTGGAAGAAGGACATGAGAAAAACTTCTTGATTTGGATGCAAGAACATTACCTCCCCGAAATAGAAAAGAACGGAACGCTGCACGCTCCCCGGATATTGCGCATACTGAGCCATATCGAGGATGGAAATGCTTGCTTCTCGGTTCAGTTCGAGGTGGAAGACTCCGCCCGTCTACACCATTGGCATCGGGAGCAGGGGGCGGCACTGAACGAGGAATTGTCGAGGGTTTTCAACGAGAAAGTCATCGGTTTTCCTACATTGATGGAGGTGATGGTGTGATACAGCCGGTGAAGGAAAAGATTATTCTGGGCATCGACCCCGGTACCACCATCATGGGTTATGGCGTCCTGCGCGTGACGGGTGTGAAGCCCGAAATGGTGGCAATGGGCATCATCGACCTCCGCAAATTCAAAGGCCATTACTTGAAATTGCGTCATATCCACGAACGGGTATTGAGCATCATCGAGAGCTATTTGCCCGACGAACTTGCCATCGAAGCCCCTTTCTTCGGGAAGAATGTGCAATCCATGCTGAAGCTGGGGCGTGCGCAGGGGGTGGCAATGGCGGCCGCCTTGAGCAGGGATATCCCCATTACGGAGTACGCTCCTCTGAAGATTAAGATGGCAATAACCGGAAACGGGCAGGCCTCTAAAGAACAAGTGGCGGACATGTTACAGCGAATGTTGCACTTCCCTGAACGGGATATGCCGACATTCATGGATGCCACGGACGGACTTGCCGCTGCCTATTGTCACTTCCTGCAGATAGGACGCCCCGTAGCAGAGAAAAGTTATCACGGATGGAAGGATTTCATAGCGAAGAACCCCGATAAGGTGAAAAACAGTAAGAAATGAGTTTTTTCGACAGGTCGTATCACCGCCGCTTCCGTCTTCATCTACGGCGGAAAGGCGGATATACCGCCACAGTCGGCGATAATAGTCTGGAAATAGAAGTATCCGCACCTTGTGCAAATCTTTGTCCGCTCTTTATATTACGAGATTTGAATTTGATATAAGCCAGAGTTCGATATAAAGACAGCTATGAAAAAGAGGACGCTCACCAGCCTTTCTCGACAGTGCATAATGACTTCCCAAAGAGGGTGGAAGTGCCGTTGGGAAGTCGTCGGATATGACTTCCCAACAGCGTAGTGTATGACTTCTCAACGACACCGAGCACTACTTCCCAACGACGTTTTACACCGCTCCAGTCAGTTCATGCTCCGACTGCCGTTAGTAGTGGGCAGCGACTAACGTTAGTCAGAGCAGCCCTTTTTGATCTGCTCAATTCAGACTGTTTTATATCGGATGGCTCTCGCTAACCAATTATCATTCATCATTCAGTGTTAAGCTCTTTTGGTCATTTAACGGCTAAAAAGGCCGATTTTTTGCAATTTATTCGTTTCCTTTGCTGGTAGAATAATCTAAACAATAAATAAACGAATTATGAGAAAAGATGCAAGAAGAATCCTCACGCTATTGCTGCTGATGTGGAACCTGCTTATGCTGCACGCCCAAACCTACGACAAGCTGTGGAAAGAAGTAGAGCTGGCACAAGAGAAGAGCCTGCCTCAGACGGTGGTGAAGCTTACCGATGGTATTTACCGCAAAGCACAAAAGGAGCAGAATGCCCCCCAATTACTGAAAGCCTACGTCTGCAGAGAACAGTACAAGGAAAGGTTAACCCCGGACAGCCTCTACACCCGTCTGAAGGACATGGAGCGCTGGGTGAGACGCGAAAAGAGCCCCGTGAACAAAGCCATCTTGCACTCATTGCTGGCATACGACTATGCCGGTCTGATGGAGGCTAACCGCTACAATCGATCCAAGATAACCCCGCTCAAGGCGGATACGCCCCTTGACGACATAAGGATGTGGGGTATCATCCAGTTTATGGATAAGATACACGAACACGCCACAGCTTCGCTGCACGACTCCTTGCGCCTGCTCGAGGCCTCGGCGGAGGCATACGCACCCTTCGTGGTGACGGAAGAGGGCAGCCGTTTCTATCGGCATGACATGTATCACTTGATGGGCACCCGCGCCGTATCGGTATACAAGAAGTGCACAGGTCTTGGCCGCGACGAGCGCGTACAGGAACGCATTCACGTCGTCTACTCCCGGATGATTGACGCTTATCGCCGTCGCGCAGGAATGGAAGATGCCGTGTTGCTCTGCTCGCTGGATTACTTGAACTGGAAAAAAGATCTTGCCGAACAGCGTCGAGCATCGGAGGCGGGCAACGAATATCTTAACGGACTGGACACCCTTATCCGTGAGTTCGGTAATCGTCAAGTATGTGCGGAGGTTTATATCAAGAAAGCGGACTACCTGCACGCCGGAACAAAGCATTCCCGTCTGTCACAGGCAATGAGAGTGTGCGACGAAGGATTGAAACGTTATTCCTCCTATCCGCGCATCAATGCCTTGAAAGCTATCCGGGAAGAGATTATGCAACCGCAACTGGATCTTAGTCTCCCCGAAGGTGTCTATCCCGGAGATTCGGTGGAGGTGAACGTGAAATACCGCAACTTGAAGGGGTTCACCTTACAAGTTTATGCCACAACGCTACGGGAAGTTCCCCGCGGCAACGAGGGGCAGCCCGTTGACTGCTCCGCCTATCGCAAGCAAGCGCGTCGGCTGTCTGCCATGCACTTCGACTTGAAGTCGCTGCCCCAGTGGAACAAGCCGAGCGAGGATGTACCTTACCTCCTGGCGGATAACGTCTTCCGCTTCAAGATGCCGCAAGAGGCCGGCGTGTACATCGTCCGGCTTTTACCGGACGGCGATGCTGGCCATGCGAAAGAAGACTTCCTCGTATCTACCCGCTTCAAGGTGCTGACCTTGAAGTTAGGAGACGGGTGCACCGAACTTATTGCCTTGGACGCCTCTACGGGGCATCCCATTGCCGATGCAGGATTGAGTTTCTACACCTCTACCGACGGAAGCCGCAAACTACTGACAGAGCTGACGACCGGCAACGACGGGAAAATAATCCTCTCTCTGCCGGAAGGTGTGGACAGCTACGTAGCCCGGAAAGGTGATGACACGGCGATGTTGCCGCAATCCATCTACAAAGAGCCAGCCAACAGGCGAAATACCAAGGACGAATGGGAGCACATCACCCTGTTGACCGACCGTGCCATCTACCGTCCCGGACAAACCGTTTACGTGAAAGGCATT
>CAUUOT010000103.1:0-5161 GCA_963546815.1 uncultured Bacteroides sp. | reverse complement strand
AAACAATTGTTCTGACGAAACAACTTCCTGTCAGCCCCTCTTTGTATGGCACAAATATAGGTATTAGACAAATACCTTGTATTACAAAGTACCATACACTACAATTTATTAACACATAGTATATAACTTCAGCAGATGATAGTATATAAGTATCAGACTGAAAACATTCGTCATACGGAGACCTACGAGCTCCGATTCAATGACTTCCGATAGAAACAGTGAACTGCAAAAGGGTGGTAAGATTTCTTATTTGAACTTTCATGGTTTTCCTATCGTAAACGGATGTTCGCTGAAAAGGTGTACCTTTGCAGCCGGCAAACTTGAAACAACAGCAAGGAATAAAGGAGACGAATGTCTACACCAACAGAAAGAAAAAACGAGCTTCTTGCACTCATCAGAAATGGAAAGCCGATGACAACGGGACAACAACTACGCCTTACGGCGCAACTCAGTGTACCGGCAGTCATCGCACAACTCTCATCCATCATCATGCAATACATCGACGCCGCAATGGTGGGCAGTCTGGGAGCGGAGGCCTCGGCCTCTATAGGGCTGGTATCTACCAGCACATGGTTATTTTGGGGGCTATGCGTGGCGGTTGCTACAGGTTTCTCTGTTCAGGTGGCGCATCGTATCGGCGCCAGCGATCTGTATGGAGCTAAAGCTATTTTGCGGCAATCCATCAACGCGACCATGCTCTTCAGCCTGCTATTGGCGGGTATCGGAGCCATTATCAGCGGTACATTGCCCCAGTGGCTGGGAGGGAATGCCACCATTTGTCGGGACGCTTCGCTCTACTTCCTTATTTTTTCACTTTCCCTACCGGCCTTGCAGATGAATTTCCTGGCTGGGAGTATGCTCCGTTCCAGCGGTAATATACATATACCCAGTTTATTGGGTGTACTGATGTGTATTCTTGACGTAGTCTTCAATTTCTTCCTTATCTTTCCTTCGCGTGAAGCGTCTGTCGCCGGAATGCACATCTTATTGCCGGGGGCGGGACTGGGCGTTGAAGGTGCAGCACTCGGAACAGCTGCCGCCGAAGTCGTCGTGGCCGGGATACTGATGTGGTACCTCTGTACGCGGTCGCCCGAACTAAGGTTAATCCGGGAACGCGGCAATTTCCGGCTTAAAGCGAATACATTGAAACAAGCCCTGCGCATTGGGCTTCCGATGGGACTGGAGCACATTGTCTTCTGTGGAGCGCAGATTATGACTACCATCATCGTGGCTCCCCTCGGGGTCTTTGCCATCGCCGCTAATTCATTTGCCATCACCGCAGAGAGCCTCTGCTACATGCCCGGCCACGGCATTGCCGACGCCGCTACCACACCCTTGTGGGGCAAAGCATAGGAGCGAAACGACACGAACTGACCCGAAGCTTTGCCCGCATCACCGTCTTTATGGGTATGGCCGTTATGGGAGTGATGGGCGTCGTGATGTACCTCTTCGCACCTCAAATCATCGGCCTGATGACACCTGTGGAAGAGATACGGTCGTTAGCCGTGATGGCCCTGCGCATTGAAGCCTTTGCCGAGCCGATGTTCGCCGCCGCCATCGTCTCGTACGGTGTATTTATAGGAGCGGCGGACACCCTTGTCCCGTGCCTGATGAACTTCTTCAGCATTTGGGCCGTACGTTTGTCGCTGGCAGCGCTACTGGCCCCCTCGCTCGGACTGAAAGGGGTATGGATAGCCATGTGCGTCGAGCTGTGTTTCCGGGGCATTATCTTCCTTATCAGGCTGAAAGGAGAAAGATGGATGAAGATAGGACATACTCCATAAGAGCAGGGTGAATTATACCACTCGTGGGGTATACAGCATCCCCATTTACAAACAAATACAATTCGTTGAACTCACATTAAAACACTTATAGTATGCAACTGATTAAAAACACTGAATTCGGGGGCGAACGCCCATTGTTCGGGTCGCACGACCTCCACTTGGACAACGTCATCATCCGTGCCGGCGAATCGGCCTTGAAGGAATGCAGCAACATCGTGGCCACGAACTGTCGGTTCGAAGGCAATTACCCCTTCTGGCACGTTCACGGTTTCGTCATAGACCGCTGTTTCTTCGACGTAGGAGGACGATCTGCACTGTGGTACAGCGACCATCTGAAGATGACCGATACACGGATAGACGCTCCGAAGATGTTCCGCGAGATGGCCGACATCGAGATGGAAAACATCGAGATGAATGACGCCGACGAGGTATTCTGGTGCTGCAAAAGGCTGCGCATAAAGAACCTTAAGTTGCACGAAGGTACCTACCCCTTCATGTTCAGCCAAGACATCTATATCGACGGATTGGAGAGCGACAGCAAGTACGTCTTTCAATACGTCAAGAACGTAGAGCTGCATCATGCCAAGATTACCACGAAAGACGCTTTCTGGGAAGTGGAAAACGTCACCGTGTACGATTCAGAGTTGAATGGCGAATACCTCGGCTGGCACTCGAAGAACCTGCGATTAGTCAACTGCCACATTACTGGCGAACAGCCTCTCTGCTATGCGGAAGACCTCGTCCTGGAGAACTGCACCTTCGGCTCCGACTGCGATCGCGCCTTCGAGTACAGCAGCGTGCAGGCCACCATCAACGGTCCGATAAGCGGAGTGAAGAACCCGCTTACGGGGAGCATCACCGCCGAGAGCTTCGGTGAAATCATCCTCGATGAAAACATCAAGGCACCCGCAGACTGCAAGCTGATACGTTGGAACGGCTAAACCTTCTTAACCGATTGAGTATGAAATATAATTTCGATGAAATAGTCGGCCGGCGCAACACCAACTCCTACAAGTGGGACAGTGCCGCCGACGCCGATGTATTACCTCTATGGGTGGCCGACATGGATTTCCGTACGGCTCCCGCCATCGTAGAGGCATTGAGACAGCGAGTGGAACATGGCATCTACGGCTATACCCGCGTTCCGGACGCCTACTACGAAGCTGTAATCAACTGGTTTGCGCGACGCCACGGCTGGGAAATACAGCGCGACTGGATAATCTACACCACAGGCGTAGTGCCCGCCCTCTCGGCCATCATCAAGGCATTGACCCAACCGGGCGATGCAGTGTTAGTACAGACGCCCGTGTACAACTGCTTCTTCTCTTCCATCCGCAACAACGGATGCCAGACCACGACATCTCCCCTTGTCTACAAAGACCAGACATACACCATAGATTATGACGACTTGGAACGCAAAGCCGCCGATCCGAAAACAAAACTGCTGTTGCTGTGCAATCCCCACAATCCGGCGGGGCGAGTCTGGACGCGCGACGAATTGGTCCGTATCGGTGACATTTGCCTGCGAAACGGAGTCAGGGTCATCGCAGACGAGATTCACTGCGAGCTCACTTTCCCCGGACATACCTATACGCCGTTCGCCTCCATCTCCGAAGAGTTTCTGCAACACTCGGTGACGTGCATATCCGCCAGCAAATCATTCAACATAGCAGGCCTGCAGATAGCCAATATCGTCTGTGCCGACGCCCAAGTACGTACCCAAATAGACCGTGCCGTCAATGACAACGAGGTGTGCGACGTCAATCCCTTCGGCGTACTCGCCGCCATCGCCGCCTATAACGAAGGAGAAGAATGGCTGACGCAACTGACGGACTATTTACAACAGAACTACCGTTACATGGCCGACTTCTGCAAAGCCCACCTGCCGGAATTTCCGATCAATGTGCTGGAAGGCACCTATCTGGTCTGGATGGATTGCCGTGCTCTGCACACTCCCTCCGAAACACTGGAACAGCAACTGACCGGCAAGGCGAAACTATGGCTCAATACCGGCACGATGTACGGTGCCCAAGGCGAAGGATTCATGCGTTGGAACATTGCCTGCCCGCGTGCCCTACTGGCAGAAGGATTGAAACGTTTCACCGATTTTGTTCGGAGAAACTGAACTCGCCGCGGCACGGAAATACATTAGAGATGCCCTCTAAAAACAAGAAGACTCCCGCAAAGATAGATAAAGGGGGAGGCGATTGCCGCATTATTTGGCAATTCCTATCTTCTTTACCTGCTCTTCGAAAAGCTCTCGTTCGCCCAAGGCATCGTTCTTGATTCGGGCCCGATAGTTGTAGATGGTGTTGACGGAATAATGCAGGAACTCGGCTATCTTCCCGCTGTCGTCAATCCCCAAGCGAATCAGTGCGAAGATGCGGAGTGGTGTGGTGAGGTTCGTGGAAGACGACGGTATGCGTTCTTCCGGCCGCAGCAGCAGGTTGAACTCTTCTACAAAGTTGGGATAGAGATGCAGGAAGGCCGCGTCGAAGTTCCGGTAGAGTTCTTCCGTTTCCTTTTCGTCGGCCTCCAGTTTCCTTGTGTCTTGATAGAGGGTGTCGTACTGTCTGCCCTTGAGCCTTTTGATGACCAGTTTTCTGAAGGAAGCGATCCGGTCGATGTAGACGGAACACATGTAGAGGAAGCGGCCTACATATTCCTCTTTCACCTTGTTGGAGTCGTCAAGAAGTTGCACCGTCTTATTGAGTTGCCTTACCACGTCCGACAGTTGCCCGTTGGATGCAATCAATTCATGGTTCTTCTGTTTGAGCTGTTTCTGTGCAATGGCCAGCTGTTTGTGCTGCCGATGACTGTAGAAAATCATCAATAGCAAGATAAACGACAGCAGACTGATTCCTCCGACAAGCCCCCGTAGGCGTGCGTTGGCCTCCTTTTGCTGTTGCTCATAGATTTTGTCGATGCGTGCGAACGTGGCGGTTATCTGCCAGTTGCGCATGCGCGAGTTGAATCTGTTGGCACAGTCTGTGGCAAACCCGATGTAACGGTAGGCACGTTCCACATCACCGCTGTCTATCAGGAAGTGTGTCAGCTCCCACATCGCCCCTTGGTCCATCACCGCGTTTCTGATATCGTTCAGCACTGACTGCGTGAGCCAGTACTTCATGGTGATCGTATCCTTGGCAAGATAATAATCCAAGTAGCGATAGAAGGCTACGACAGCGTATTGATGCTCGTCCGGACGTAAGCCTTTCATGCGCCGGTTGTTGATTTCGAGCGCTTTGGCAAAGTCCTTCTTGTTGTAATAATCCATCTCTCGATATTGCAAGGCGATGTCATCATCGGGGCTGAGAATCTGAAACAAACGTTGTCTGCACGAGTCGGCCTTGGCTTGAAATTGGCGTTGCAGATGC
>CAUUOT010000102.1:0-5189 GCA_963546815.1 uncultured Bacteroides sp. | reverse complement strand
CTCGTGACGGACAGCTATTGCAATATGTCCGTGATATAGCACAGAACGTAGTAGATACTGATCCTAATGAAGCGTTACCGGATAATGAGGTATTGTGGAGACAACTGAAAGTGTTGAGGAAAACAAATGTCAATTGGGCTGCCATTAGCTGAGAGAGGATTAAAAATAAGTCGCATGTTATTCTTGTGTTATAAAACACAAATGTCTATAACAGTCCTATTTATAGAGACTTATGATATTATTTTATGTCCTCTGTTTAGACATATAGTTAAAAAAGATAAATGTTTTATACGATGTTACAGGAGAAAATATTACCTTTGGGAGAATTTTTTATCAATCTGGATGTCCGCGTATGAGGCAAAAAACTTTTGATTGACCGGAAAGTTATGAAACGGATATCAAACAAGAATGACTGAACGAATGAACTTCAATTGGATTAGAACAATATTTTTAGCGGCGACGGCAATGATTAGCCTAAATTCTTTCTCACAAGACCTAATCGCCCGTCAGGCTCCTATTGACAGAAAATTAAAAAGTGTGGATTCCTTGTCTTTGCAGAAGCAGATACGTGCAGAGCAATCCTTATATCCCGGTTTGGATTTATATTCTAATTGGAGTAATGAGCATGTACAAGCTTATGGTGATGCTATTATTCCGGAAAGCTATACATTCGATTTAACCGGTTTTTGCATGCCTACTACCAATACCCGTATCACGGACATATTCGGCTATCGACCCAGAAGGCGTAGAATGCACTATGGTCTGGATGTCAAGGTATATGTAGGGGATACCATTCGAGCTGCTTTTGACGGAAAAGTTCGTATTGTACAGAATCAAGGCCGTCGAGGTTATGGTAAGTATATTGTTCTTCGTCATGATAATGGCCTGGAGACAGTATATGGACATTTGTCCAAACAGTTGGTAGATGAAAACCAATTGGTGAAAGCCGGTGAACCGATTGCTCTGGGTGGCAGTACGGGACGTTCTACCGGTTCACATCTTCATTTTGAAACTCGTTTTTTGGGGATTCCTATTGACCCGTCACTTCTGTTCGATTTCGAAAAGCAGGATATAGTGGCTGATTCCTATACTTTCCACAAGGCGACAGGAACTCCAAGCACTACACGGCAAGTGGCTTCGGGTGCGGGCTTGTTCTATAAAGTGAAGAAAGGTGATACGCTGGGACGAATTGCAGCTCGCCAAGGAATAAGTATAGACAAGCTCTGTAAATTGAACAGAATTACCTCTAAAACAATTCTGCGTCCCGGGCAAGTCTTGCGCTGTTCGTAACGCGTAAACAGTCTTTATAACGGAGGGTACTTTAATATAAATTAGAGTACCCTCTTTCTTTTTTCTATTCAATTATACCTACCTTTGCGACAAAATGCGAAGATTAGGAAATGAAAGATACCAAGTTGCAATTTGAACACGTCATTGCGTTATGCCGTGACTTGTTTTCTAAAAAACTTCATGATTATGGCCCAGCGTGGCGCATTCTTCGCCCCTCTTCTGTTACAGACCAAATCTTTATCAAAGCTAATCGTATTAGAAGTATTGAGATCAAAGGAATCAATTTGATTGACGAGGATATTCGGGCTGAGTTTATAGCTATTGTCAACTATGGGATTATCGGATTGATACAGTTTGAACTAGGTTATACCGAAGCTGTAGATATGAGTAACGAGGAAGCATTAGCCCTGTATGATAAATACGCTAAAACTTCTTTGGAATTGATGCTGGCCAAAAATCATGATTATGATGAGGCATGGCGCAGCATGCGAATCAGTTCGTACACGGATCTGATTCTGATGAAGATTCATCGGACAAAACAAATTGAAAGTCTCTCCGGACAAACGTTGGTTTCGGAAGGTGTCGATGCCAATTATATGGATATGATCAATTATGCAGTGTTCGGTTTAATTAAGATTGAATTTGGAGATTGACAAGAGACATATTGCCAAGAAAATCTGGGTTAATGTCTGCCGGTTGTTGCTGGGAGCGTTGTTTGTCTTTTCAGGTTTTGTAAAAGCCGTCGATCCGTTGGGCTTTTTCTATAAGATTCAGGATTACCTGACGGCTTTTGGCGTGATTTCTTGGTTTCCATCCGATTTGTTGTTGCTGGTGGGGATCGTGCTGTCCGCCATAGAATTTAGCGTGGGTGTTTTCCTGTTTCTGGGGGTACGTCGGAAAGTGGCGTCCGCTTTGGCGCTGTTTCTGATGATGGTCATGACCCCTTTGACGCTATATTTGGCTTTAGCCAACCCTGTATCCGATTGCGGATGTTTCGGCGATGCCTGGGTGTTGACAAATTGGGAAACCTTTGCCAAGAATGTAGTATTGTTGATAGCTGCGATATCCGTCTTTAAGTGGAAAAACCTGATGCTGCGTTTCATCACTGTAAAGATGGACTGGATGATTTCCATGTACACTTTCCTGTTCGTGTTTGCTTTGTCTTTCTATTGTCTGCATCATCTGCCGGTGCTGGATTTCCGGCCCTATAAGATAGGACAGAATATCAAGGCCGGTATGGAAATCCCGGAAGGAGCTAAGCCGAGTGTTTTTGAAAGCAGCTTTGTCTTGGAGAAGAATGGGGAACGGCGGGAGTTTTCCTTAGAGAACTATCCGGACAGTACGTGGACCTTTGTAGAAACACGCACCAGACTGAAAGAAAAAGGATATGAGCCTCCTATCCATGACTTCTCTATCACGAATGCGGTGACGGGAGAAGATATGACGGACGTTATTCTTTCAGCAAAAGGATATACGTTCTTATTAATTGTCCATCGGGTAGAAGACGCGGATGACAGCAATATCGACCTTATCAACGAAATATACGACTACAGTGTAGAGCATGGGTATGCTTTTTATGCCCTGACATCGTCTCCGGAGCGTGGAATAGCATCGTGGCGCGACAAGACGGGAGCGGAATATCCTTTCTGTCGGATGGACGATATTACACTGAAGACCATTATCCGCTCCAATCCAGGCCTGTTGCTGATAAAGGAGGGAACGATACTGAATAAATGGAGCGACAGCCAATTGCCCGATGAGTATGTGTTGACCGGCCCTTTGGAAGAGCTTCCTTTGGGGCAACAAAAGCAAAGAGACGATTTACGCACTTTGGGCTGCGTGTCGCTCTGCTTCTTCATTCCGTTGCTGCTGATGATTGGGCTGGATGTCCTGTCAGTGCAGCGGCGACAGAAAGAGCGGACAAGAAGATCGACCGGCAATAGCCTTGAATGAGAAAGATATGAACCTTTTAATAATTAAATGAACATGAGAAAGAACATTGTTGCAGGCAACTGGAAAATGAACAAGACCCTACAAGAGGGCATTACTCTTGCAAAGGAGCTGAACCAAGCATTGGCTAACGAGAAGCCTAACTGTGATGTAATCATCTGTACGCCTTTTATCCACCTGGCATCCGTCACTCCCCTGGTAGATGGAACAAAGATTGGTGTGGGAGCAGAAAATTGTGCCGACAAGGAGTCGGGCGCTTATACCGGTGAGGTTTCTGCCGCTATGGTTGCTTCGACGGGGGCAAAGTACGTCATTCTGGGGCACTCCGAGCGCCGCGCCTACTATGGCGAAACGGTTGCCATCCTGGAGGAGAAAGTGAAGCTGGCCCTGGCTAACGGACTGACACCTATCTTTTGCATCGGCGAAGTGCTGGCAGAGCGCGAGGCCAACAAGCAGAATGAAGTAGTGGCCGCCCAACTTGCTTCCGTATTCTCTCTGTCGGCAGAGGACTTTGCGAAGATTATCCTGGCCTACGAGCCGGTCTGGGCTATAGGCACCGGTAAGACAGCTACTCCCGCACAGGCGCAAGAGATACACGCCTTCATCCGCTCCACGGTAGCGGCGAAGTACGGCAAGGTAGTGGCCGAGAACTGCTCCATCCTCTACGGCGGCAGCTGCAAGCCCTCCAATGCCAAAGAGTTGTTTGCTAATGCGGACGTGGATGGCGGCCTCATCGGCGGTGCCGCCTTGAACGTTGCGGACTTCAAGGGTATCATAGACGCCTTCAAGTAACAACAGCCGAACGGCTGAACGGGATTTCACGGAGCGGAGCATCAGGCACGCTCCGTGTGTGCCCCGTCTGAAAGGAGGCTCAGCCCTCCTGTTTCCACCGTATCTTATCCATTGTACCTGATTTATGTTTATCCATCGTATCGCTGTCATGAAGAAACTTGGTCTGCTGCTGGCTGGATGTATCGGTTATGCCACTTTCTGCACCGCACAAAACAGTATTGTGACAAGCCTTGAACGTAATGTGCCGGGGCAAGGCAAGGTAACCATCCACCAAGACCCCCGCATTGCGGCTTTAATAGGTCTGGAGTATGTGCCCACCGGCGCCCCGGGCGAGCAACGAATCCTCAAAAGCCCGGGTTACCGCATACAAGTCTACGCGGGCGACAACACCCGCCAGGCCAAGAACGAAGCGCACGCCGTAGCTGCGCGCATCAAGGAACACTTCCCGGAGCTGACGGTTTACACCTCCTTCAACCCTCCCCGCTGGTTGTGCCGTGCGGGCGACTTCCGAAGTATAGAGGAAGCAGACGCCGTGATGCGCAGGCTGCGTGCCACCGGCGTATTCAAGGAAGTGTCCATCGTGAAAGAGCAGATAAACATTCCCTTATAGCGCAGAACCATGTTAGACAAAGAAGAAATCACATCTCCCGCCCTGAATGAACTGAAGGAACACTACCGGCGCATACTCGCCTTACTGGGCGAAAACCCTGCGCGCGAAGGCTTGCTCAAGACCCCCGAAAGGGTATCGAAAGCCATGCTCTCGCTCACCAAGGGCTATAGCCTCGACCCGCATGAAGTATTACTCTCGGCCAGATTCAAGGAGGCGTACAGCCAGATGGTCATCGTCAAGGACATCGGCTTTTACTCTCTGTGCGAGCACCATCTGCTGCCCTTTCACGGCAAGGTGCACGTGGCGTACATCCCCAACGGATACATCACGGGTCTAAGCAAGATTGCACGCGTGGTAGACATCTTCTCCCACCGGCTGCAAGTGCAAGAGCGCATGACGTTGCAAATTAAGGAGTGCATCCAGAACACCCTCCAGCCGCTGGGCGTCATGGTCGTTGTAGAGGCCCAGCACCTGTGCATGCAGATGCGCGGTGTAGAGAAACAGAACTCCGTTACCACCACCTCAGACTTCACCGGAGCTTTCAATC
>CAUUOT010000101.1:0-5230 GCA_963546815.1 uncultured Bacteroides sp. | reverse complement strand
GGGCAAACTTAAGCTTTTTTATATAAAAGAACAAGAAAAGAGGAAGAAATGTGCGTTTTTTTTAGAGACAAGGGGTGTGTATTTTTTCTTTTCCTTGCCCAAAAGGGAAAGTACATACTTCCTTATTCCCAAGGGTTTATATCCCCTTTAACAGGGGCTTGTGTTTGACGCGACAAAGGCTTGTGTCTGTCGTGACAAAGGCTTGTGTTTGACAGGACAAAGGCTTGTGTCTGTCGCGACAGACACAAGCCTCTGTGAAATGGGGGGTATGTACCCTGTCTTTTGCTTGCCCGACCCCACTTCTCGCTCTCTCCTGCCTACGGGAGGAAGGGACAAGGAGAGAGACTTTTCGCCCCGGAACACCAGCGCTTTCGGAGGTGGAGAAAGCCTCCTCTCTCAGCGGACTTTCTACTTGTTTGAAGACATGACCTGAACGTAAATCGAGAATATCCGTCCTTTTCTTTGCCACTCTGGGAAAAAAGGCATACTTTCACTCCCTGATTATCAAACCTATATTGTTCACAATGAAAAATACGAAGAAATGGGTAGCTATCCTTCTCTTGTTGTGTGTAGGAAGCGGCTTATCGGCACAGCCCCGGCCGATGGAAGAGAAAGACGAAACGTATAACCGCCGCATGGAGTGGTTCGGCAAGGCCAAGCTGGGCATATTCATCCACTGGGGCATCTATGCCGTTCGGGGAGTGTCCGAAAGCTGGTCGTTCTACAACGGCTACCTGCCTTACGAAGAGTACATGAAGCAACAAAGCGGTTTCAAGGCCGAGAAGTACAAACCCGAAGAGTGGGTGAGGCTCATCAAGGAAAGCGGAGCGCGATATACCGTTATCACCACCAAACACCATGACGGCTTCGCCCTTTGGGACACGAAAGCTGGGCTACTGAGCGCCAAGAAGACATCGGCAGCCAAGCGCGACCTGCTCACCCCCTTCACCGAGGAAGTGCGCCGTCAAGGGCTTCGCCTCGGGCTATACTACTCCCTGCTGGATTGGAGCCGCGACGATTATCCTAACAAAACCAAAACCACGAAGCGCTATAACATCAAAGACAATCCGGCACGATGGCAATCGTTCTGCACATTCAACTTCGCCCAACTGAGGGAGCTGAACAGTGCCTATAAGCCCGACCTGTACTGGTTCGACGGCGACTGGGAACAGTCGGCCGAGGACTGGAACTCCAAAGGCATCGTCGAACTGCTGCGAACCCCCAACCCGGACGTCATCATCAACTCACGCATACAGGGCTACGGCGACTATGCCACACCCGAACAAGGCGTGCCCGTGGTTCGCCCCAACGACAAGTTCTGGGAACTGTGCTACACCATGAACGACTCTTGGGGCTACCAACCCACCGACACCAACTACAAAACCCCGCAGATGCTGCTACGCTCCTTCGTAGACTGCCTCAGCATGGGAGGCAATATGCTGCTGGACATCGGTCCCAAAGCCGATGGAACCATCCCACCCGAACAGGTGAAGATACTGAAAGAATTCGGACGCTGGACGTCCAAGCACAAAGAGGCCATCTACGAAACCCGTGCCGGCATACCCGCCGAACATTTCCACGGAGGATACACTACCCTGAACCGCGAAGGAAACATCCTTTACCTCTACCTGCCCAACCGCCCCAACGGCCCCATCGAGTTGAAAGGCATTTGCAATACCGTGCACCGCGCATGGGTGGTGGGCAACGGAACCATGCTGAACCCCAAGGTGTACAACAAACTGTACTGGAGCTCCGTGCCCGGCATTGTCTACATCGACGTGCCGGAAGAGTGTCTGGACGAACAGATTACGGTGGTGGCCGTGCTGCTCGATGGACCTGTGAAGCTGTACCGCGGAGAAGGACAGGTGATTTCGGTGAACTGATTTCCTTGGATGCGAATGACGCGAATGAAGCAGATTGACGCCTATTCCTAACCAAACTCTTTATCTCATGATGAAAAGATTCTTCTTATCATGCTGTGTCTTACTGGCGGGCACCACATTTACTGCAACGGCACAATCGCCGACCGAACGATACGCCCGATTCCTGACAGCCCCCGAAGGCTACGTCTGCCTGCGCACGGCCGACAGCATCTGCATCGACGGCATCGCGAATGAGGCAGTCTGGCAGCACGCACCCCTCATCACCCGGTTTACGGACATCAGCGGGGCGGGACATCCCGAACCACGCTTCGGCACGCAAGCAAGAATGCTGTGGGACGACCGCTACCTCTACATCGTCGCCGAGCTGCAAGAACCCGACGTCTGGGCCGACCTGAAGCTGCGCGACACCATTGTCTACTACAACAACGACTTCGAGGTGTTCATTGATCCGGATGGAGACGGGCGCCACTACTATGAAATCGAAGCCAACGCCCTCTGTACCGTGTTCGACCTCTTTCTGGAGAAGCCCTACCGCGCACCCCGCCGCCCACACGTGCAGTTCCAGTGGAACTGCCCCGGCTTGCGGATAGCCACGCACGTAGACGGCAGTCTGAACCGCCCGGGCGACACCGACCGCGGTTGGAGCGTGGAGATGGCCATCCCCCGCGAAGCCATCGCCGCAGAGTTCGACAACTGCCTGCAAGCGGGCCGCTACCTGCGCATCGGTTTCTCGCGCGTGCAGTGGCAACACGTCACGGACAAGGACGGCCGCTATCGCCGCAAGCAAGGAGCCGACGGCAAGTTCCTGCCCGAAGACAACTGGACGTGGGGACCTACGGGTCAAGTAGCCATGCACATGCCCGAACGTTGGGGTTACGTCTACCTCTCCGGCCTCACCGCAGGCAGTGCCGCTCCCGAGGCTTTCCGCTACCCGGACACCTATCCCGTGGAGCGCTTCCTATGGATGTTGTTCTATGCACAAGAGGAAGAATTCGCCAAGCACGGTCGCTATCATGCCGACCTCGAAGCCTTCGGCCTGACGGAAAAAGAACTCGGCGCACTGCCCGCAGGCAACCGCATCAGTGTGGAAGCCATCGGCCGCAGGTATGAAATCACCGTCGCACTGCCCGATGGCAAGCGGATGAGTATCGACGAGACAGGACGACTCGGAAGAGATTAAGCAACTTATTATTCACTCAATTTTTATTTATCATGAAAAACCTATTTATCCTATTCACGCTCTTTCTTCTTGCGGGATGTGGGGAGAAAGACTCGGTGAAAGTCCCTCTGTATGTATGGCAGTCGTGGGACGAGCACACTACGGAAACCAGTCTGCGAAGCGACTTCGAGCGTTGGAAGGCGCACGGCACGACGGGCGTATGCTTCAACGCTCACTTCGACTCGGCCAAGGTGGCCACCGCCGCTCGTATAGCCAAGGAGTTGGGGCTGGAGTATCACGCATGGATTCCCACCATGCTGCAACCGGCCCTCGATTCAACTTACTATACAGTGAACCGCCTGGGTGAGTCGGCCTACGACAAGCCGGCGTATGTGCCTTATTACAAAACACTTGACCCGCTGAAGCCGCAAGCGCGACGTTTCCTCAAGGAGCAGTTCGAACGCATCGCTTCCATCGACGAAGTGGACTACATCCAACTGGACTATATCCGCTACGCGGACGTCATCCTGGCGCGCGGACTGTGGAAAAAATACGGCCTGACGATGGACGAAGAATATCCGAACGCCGACTACTGCTACTGCGACAGTTGCGTGGCCGCCTT
Source organism: uncultured Bacteroides sp. (assembly GCA_963546815.1). Lineage (GTDB taxonomy): Bacteria > Bacteroidota > Bacteroidia > Bacteroidales > Bacteroidaceae > Bacteroides. The sequence goes on along the minus strand of CAUUOT010000101.1, from coordinate 1,566 downwards.
CAAACGGGCAAGCGGCATCGACATACGGCAGGTGGAAGACCCTTCGACGTGCCAGGAGTGGGCGCAATTCCGCTGCGACGCCATCACCGGACTGGTGAACGAGCAGGTGGACGCCATCCACGCCAAAGGCAAGAAGGTGAGCGCGGACGTCTTCCCCGGCCCGAAGAGTTACGCCGTGTGGATGGTGCGCCAGGAATGGGATAAATGGAACGTGGACGCTTACTTCCCGATGAACTACAACGACTTCTATCTGGAACCCGCAGCGTGGGTGGGCAAGGTGACGGCCGAAGAAGTGAAAAGCGTGGCCTCCAAGCAGACACCCGTCTACAGCGGACTCTTCATCTGCCGCGACTGGCGGAACAAGGCCAATCTGGCCGACCCGGAACATTGGGGCTTGCTGCCCTCGGAGATAGAAGAGGCTGTGGCAGGTTCGATGAGGGCCGGAGCCACCGGTGTGTGCCTGTTCACCCCGCAGAGCATGACGGACGAGCATTGGGACGCTTTGGCAAAGGCCATCCGAAAGACGTATTGACAACCGCCGGAAAGCATCTTCTCACTCACAGTCCGAAGTCCTAATTATCAACTGATTATAGGGCATTTGTCAGACACTTGTGTTTTACACGAAAGACACTGGCCTTCTTCATGTCAGAGGCTTGTGTTTTACACGAAAGACACAAGCCTCTGACAAATGGGGAAAAAGAATGGGATTGAGGAAAGATAATTTTTAGGCGCGGATTACGCGGAATGCGCGGATTTTTAACTTTTATCCGTGTAATCCGCGTAATCCGCGCCTAAAAAATCGGAGGATGAGAAGTCGTCAGCTCGAGGCAAGAGGATTCAGAACATCCGGCTGACACGCTCGATGCCGGCTACCAGCGCATCGATTTCTTCGCGGGTGTTGTACAGTCCGAACGAGGCACGCACGGCGCCTTCGATGCCGAGGCGTTGCATCAGTGGCTGGGCACAGTGGTGGCCGGTGCGCACGGCAATGCCGAGGCGGTCGAGCAGCGTGCCCATGTCGAAAGGATGGATGTCGCCCACCAAGAACGAGATGACACTGCCCCTCTGTTCCGCTTCTCCGAAGAGGCGCATGCCGGGAATTTCTTTCAGCCGTTGCAGGCCGTAGCAGGTAAGCCGGTGCTCGTAGGCGGCAATCCGGTCCATGCCGATGAGCGAGACATAATCCAGCGCACGGGCCAGTCCCGTGGTTCCGATGTAGTCCGGCGTACCGGCCTCGAACTTGAAAGGCAGTTCGTTGAACGTGGTCTTCTCGAACGAGACGCTCTGTATCATTTCGCCGCCGCCCTGATAGGGAGGCAGCCTGTCCAGCCACTCCTCTTTGCCGTAAAGCACGCCTACGCCGGTGGGGCCGTAGACCTTATGTCCGGAGAAGACAAAGAAGTCGGCATCCAGCTCTTGCACATCCACGGGCATGTGGGGGACGGACTGTGCGCCGTCTATCAGCACGGGCACGCCCTGCCGGTGGGCAAAGGCAATCATCTCTTTGACGGGATTGACCGTGCCCAACACATTCGAGACATGTGCCAGGCTGACTATCTTGGTGCG
>CAUUOT010000100.1:0-5235 GCA_963546815.1 uncultured Bacteroides sp. | reverse complement strand
GTCATCACACCGAGAAGGCCTACAAACTTCCATGGGCGGCCGTTTCCGACCTCCGAATAAGCCCTGTACGTATTGGCGGCACCATGACGACCTATAATAAACTCGGACACCATGCAAGGAATGCCCAGCAACAACACGCAAGCCACATAGACAATAGTAAATGCTGCACCACCGTTTTGACCTACCATGTAAGGGAATCGCCACACATTGCCCAGCCCAACAGCACCACCGGCGGTGGCAGAATCATGCCAATCTTGCTTCCAAAGTTTGCCCTTTCTCTTGACATCTTATATAAAAGCTATCTCTTTTACTATTAAAATCGCATTTATGATTGCAAAAATATATAAATTTATCTACTTTTGCATGTGAAATGAAAGTAAATATGATGTTTCTATTAAAAAAGGTAAGAAGATACCCGCTTTCATGCACACTTATACTTATCATCTGGATACTGTGTCTTGTACCCATACCGGAAACGCCGCTCAGCCAGATAAGTTTCATTGATAAGTGGACACATTTCGTCTTCTATGGCGGACTTTGCATGCTGATATGGGCAGAATATGGCTATCGTCACACTGCCATTGATAAGAGAAAAGCACTTTTATGGATTGTGATAGCCCCCATATTGATGGGTGGAATCATCGAAATTGTACAGGCGACATGCACCGGAGGCAACCGAAGTGGGGATGTTTTAGACTGGGTTGCCGACACAATCGGCGTTATGTTAGGGCAGATTATCGGTATTCCTCTGGCACGAGTTCTTTCCAAAAACAGAAAGGATTCATAAGCAGACTGGAGTTACGGAAGTGAACATCGCCCGTAACCTCAAGACCAATAAAGTCTGGTTTCTCATAGTTTTCACCCTCATCCTGAAGCTCTACTTCTGCAATCACTAAACCTTCGTTGGCTCCGTGAAACTCATCCACCTCGAAAACGTGTCCGCCAAAAGGCACTAAATAACGATGCTTATCAACCACACCGCCCTGACATAATGCAAGAAGGTGGCGGGCTTCATCAAGCGAAATCTCTTTCTCGAACTCGTAACGGGTAAGGCCCCCGTTGCTGCTGTGGCTCTTAATGGTCAGGAATCCCTTGTCATCACGCACGCGAATGCGAACCGTTGCACCTTTGGCTGGGATATAACCCTGCTGAATATGGCTGAACGAAGAGGCGGCACGTTTAAACGCGTCGCCCTTTCTTACCAAGAATTTACGCTCTATTTCCAGTCCGCTCATTGCACAATGAACATTGACCAAACCATATAAATGATTGCCAAAACGACAAGGACACCGAATATCCACTTCACAACCTTGTCACCATGCTGCTTTTGTTGCATGTCGCGATCAGAACGATGCTTCTTACCCTCCACGTTTCTCACCTCGTGGTTAGGGATGTGCTTACTTGCTTTTTTAGTCATATCATTTCAATTTAAGTTAGATTTAATCTTTCTTTTTATTCGGCATCATCATGGAACTCCATCAGATAAGCCTTGATAAAACCGTCAATTTTGCCATCCATCACACTGTCAACATCCGACGTCTGAAAGCCCGTCCGATGATCCTTGACACGCCGATCGTCGAAGACATAACTGCGAATCTGGCTTCCCCACTCTATTTTCTTCTTGCCTGCCTCTATTTTTGCCTGCTCGGCCTGGCGCTTTTTTAAAGCCCTGTCATACAGCTGGCTCTTCAGTAACAGCATGGCTTTGGCGCGGTTCTTGGGCTGGTCGCGTGTCTCGGTGTTCTCAATCAGAATCTCTTCCTTTTCTCCTGTATCAGGGTCTTCATACTGATAACGAAGCCTGACGCCCGATTCTACCTTGTTTACATTCTGTCCACCGGCGCCGCTTGAGCGGAAAGTGTCCCAGCTTACTTTCGCAGGGTCGACATAAACTTCAATAGTATCATCAACCAATGGCGATACGAAGACACTGGCAAAACTCGTCATTCGCTTGCCCTGTGCGTTGTAAGGCGACACGCGAACAAGACGATGGACGCCATTTTCACTCTTTAAAAAGCCGTAGGCATACTCGCAACCTTCAATCGTCATCGTCACACTTTTGATGCCTGCCTCATCACCATCTTGCAAATCTGTAATGGTTACCTTATAGCCCTTAGCCTCACACCACCGCATGTACATGCGCATAAGCATCTGCGCCCAGTCCTGACTTTCAGTACCGCCTGCGCCTGAATTAATTTTCATTACGGCGTCCATAGAATCCTCTTCCTTGCGAAGCATATTCTTTAGCTCCAGGTCTTCTATGGCCTTGATAGCCTTTTCGTAGTCGTTGTCAACCTCTTCTTCAGGGACAAGCTCCTCTTTATAGTATTCGAAAGCAAGACTAAGTTCTTCTGTATATTGGCTAACCTGCTTGTAACCAGTCAGCCATTTCTCAATACTTTTGACCTTTTTCATCTGCTCCTGGGCTGTCTTGGGATCATCCCAAAAGTCTGGAGCCTGTGTTCGAAGCTGTTCTTCTTCGAACTCTACTTTCTTTTGGTCAATATTAAGATAATGATGGAGCTTCTCGGTTCGGACCACCACGTCTTTCAATTGTTCTGCAGTAATCATAAGTTATTGGTTTTCTTCATACATTTTGTCAATAACATTCTTATAGTTTTTGTAGATAACGGGACGACGCATCTTTAATGTATTCGTCAGCTCTCCCGTCTCCATGGCAAAATGATGAGGAAGTAAAGTGAAGCGTTTGATTTGCTCATAGTGGGCCAATCCTTGCAGCAGCGTGTCAATTCGCTCTTTCATCATGCTGTTAACTTCCTGGTTTTGGCACAGGTCGTCAAGGTTGTTGTAGGCAATTTCCTTATCTTTAGCCCACTTCTCAAGTGTATGAAATTCGGGAACTATAAGGGCGGAGACGAACTTTCGCTGGTCAGCAACAACAGCAATTTGGTCAACAAACTTGTCAACAAGCAACAGCGACTCAATCATCTGTGGTGCAATATACTTGCCATTGCTGGTTTTAAAAAGGTCTTTAATGCGCTCGGTAAGATACAATTCACCGTCTTTCAGGTAACCGGAATCGCCTGTATGGAAGAACCCGTCAGCATCAAAGGTCTGCGCATTCAGAGCATCACGCTTATAATATCCACGGGTAATGGTAGGACCTTTCAACAGTATTTCATTGTTTGCACCTATTTTGAGTTGAATCCCTTCAATGGGACGACCGACCGACCCCACCGTATACTTTTCTCCATAATGGTCGCAAGACACGGTTGCAAGACTCTCGGTAAGTCCGTAACCTGCTATCATGTTAATACCAATTGAATGCACAAACATTTCGACTTCGGGAGAAATGTAAGCACCAGCCGTTGGAAATATATGGGCATTCTCCAAACCTAACTGTTTCCTAACAAGGCTCAGAATAGACTTATTAAGTATTTTATATTCTAAAGCAAGATTCAAAGACGGACGCTTGCATTTGGAAAGATAATCAATATTATACCTCTTGCCCACACTCAAAGCATGAAGGAAAATTTTCTTTTCGATGGGGTTTGAACTTTCTATCTTGCCCTTGACCGCCTGATAAACCTTTTCCCAGAATCTGGGCACACTTGACATACTTGTTGGATGCGTCTGTCGCATCGCTTCCTGAATATCTTTTGGATTGGTATTTATAATAAGTTGCGACCCCATTGAAAGCACCAAATAGGTCCATCCGCGCTCAAAAATATGTGTAAATGGGAGAAAATTAATCACCCTGTCATTCTCATCCACCGGCACACAAGCATTATTTGCCTTCATGGCCGCAGCATATTGACCGTACGAAAGCATCACGCCCTTACTATCTCCTGTGGTTCCACTGGTGTAAAGAATATTACAAAGATCATCATTATTGGCCTGACTGTAAAGAACCTCTACCTCTGATTGTCTTGGCAAACCCTCACCGAGCTTCAGAAAATCTTTGAAATAAATGGAATTAGGATCGTGTGAACTCAAGTGCACGTTTTCGTCAAAGACAATAATCCGTTCAAGAGACGGACAAAGAGCAAATATGCGAAGTGCCTTATCATACTGCTCTTGCTGTCCCACAAAGAGAATACGAATCTGGGCATCATTTACCATATATTGGATTTGCACTTCGGAACTTGTCGCATAAAAAGGAATTGAAACAACACGAATACCGTAAGCTCCAAAATCGGTATAAAGACACTGAACACAATTCTGAGCAAAAACAGCAATGTTTTCCTGTGACTTAATACCAAGATTCAGCAAAGCATTGCTAACCTGTTTCACCTGTTGTGCAAAATAATTCCAGGAAACTGTTTTCCACTCTTTGTCTCCGAAGTCCTGATAAGTAACTGCTGTACGAGAGCCATACTTTTTTGCTTGCTCAAGAATAAGTACTGAGAAATGACTTCTGTTCTGCATATCCAAAGGTCTTTTATTGATGCAAAGATAGAGAATTATATCAGAAACCGGAAATATTTCCTTGTTTTTTCGCTTTCCTGCACGTGCTATATTTACTGTCTCATAAGACCATAAAAAGATAATGTCCAGGCTATAGAATGCATCTATTCATCATTGCGGACAAAAGCTTTTACTTACTCTCATCCGCAATTGGTGTTGAAAAAATCTGACTAATAACCGTCTGCAGTTCGTTACCTTCCTAACCAAGCCTCCGGATTCAGCTTGGTTCGCTCTTTTCGCAGCTGAAATTGAAGAATATTATCCGTGCCAACGGTGCCCAATGCCTGACGTGTACTAACTTTCTGCCCACGGCCGACGTTAACTGATTTCAGGTTGGCATAGACAGAAATATAGGCACCATGCCTGAGCATTACGACCATTGAGCCACCATAACTAAGCACGGCACTAACCTCTCCATCGTATACAGCCCGAGCCTGACAACCGTCATGACCCAGAATGTTAATACCTTTATTATCCAACGTTACGCCCTTTAGTCCAGCAACATTGTATTGCCCGAAGTGGCTTACCACCTTATAATTTCCTGTTATTGGCATAGGCAAGCGACCCCTGTTTGCTTCAAAGCCACTATTCATCATGCGGTCAACTGACGAGAACTTCTGTATATTCTCCTGCTGAACTTCAGCTTTTGAAATCTCTTGTCTGGCACGTTCGGCATCGGCTTTTTCCTTTCGTTCGGCAGCCTGGCGCGCAACCTCGGCCTCTTTAGCGCGTTGTTCTGCTACAGTTTTGGCTTCTGCGGCGGCTCTTGCGGCCTGTTCTCGTCGGGCTTGACGAGCTGATTGTTCC
>CAUUOT010000099.1:0-5243 GCA_963546815.1 uncultured Bacteroides sp. | reverse complement strand
ATGAAAGTTTCGGTACATGGAACGTGTAAGATTCTTGACATACTGCGAAGCAACAAGGTAAAAGCAACCTTCTTCTGTACCACCAATTTCGCCGAGCATGCACCGCAGGTGATGCAACGCATCATAGACGAAGGACACGAAGTAGCCGCACACGGCTGCGACCATTGGCATCCGCAGACCTCGGACGTACGCCTCTCGAAAGAAACACTCGAAAGACTTTTCAACATTACCGTCAACGGATACAGGCAACCACGCATGTTTCCCGTATCCGACAGCGAAATAGAAAAAAGCGGCTACGTCTATAACTCATCCTTGAACCCGGCCTTTATCCCCGGTCGTTATATGCACTTGACGGCTCCGCGCACTTGTTTCATGAAGGGGAAGGTGCTGCAAATACCCGCCTCGGTGACTCCCCTGCTGCGTTTTCCTCTCTTCTGGCTTTCGTGTCACAACCTGCCGATGAGCCTCTACCTGCGCATGATTCACCGAGTACTCCGCCACGACGGTTACTTCGTCACCTACTTTCATCCGTGGGAATTCTTCCCGTTGGGCGAACATCCCGAATTCAAAATGCCCTTTATCATCAAAAACCGTTCAGGCGAAGGTATGGAAAGACGGCTCGACATCCTTATCCGAGAGTTGAAGAAGGGTGGCTATCCATTCATGACATACAGCGAATTTGCCGCCTTAGAAATAGCGAAACTTAAAAACGGACAGAAATGATTAGACTGGCTATTGTCTGCCCTTGTTACAACGAAGAGGCAGTACTCCATCACTCAGCGGAAGTATTGACCGCCCTTTTGGAAGACTTGATTGCAAGGCAAAAGGTAGCATCGAACAGTTTCGTGCTTTTGGTAAACGACGGCAGCAAAGACCGCACTTGGCCGATAATCCGCGAACTGAATGCGGCAAACCCTTCTATAAAAGGCATCAACCTCTCACGCAATGTAGGACATCAGAACGCCATCATGGCAGGAATGATGACTGCCAAGGAGTGGAGCGACGCCGTCATCACCATGGACATCGACCTGCAAGACGACCTCAATGCCATCGAGCGCATGGTAGACCTGCATGCCCAGGGCTACGACATCGTATATGGCATCAAGGTGCAACGCAAGGCCGACCCTGCCTTGAAACGACTCTCGGCCATGGCTTTCTATAAACTCCAGAAGCAAATGGGGATAGAGAATTACTACAACCACGCCGATTTCCGGCTGCTGAGCAAGCGTGCCCTTTATCTGTTGGCCAACTATCAGGAAAGGAATTTGTACCTGCGCGGCATCATCCCTTTGCTGGGACTGCCGTCGACCACCGTGGACGACGTCATCAAAGAACGCTCCGCAGGCGTTTCCAAGTACACCTTGAACAAGATGCTGAGTCTGGCGCTGGACGGCATCACCTCCTTCTCCATCAAACCCATTTATTACATCGTATATTCGGGAGGAATATTCATCCTTATCAGCATTCTCATAGGTTTCTACGTACTCTACTCGCTGATTTCGGGCACGGCGGAGCATGGCTGGGCTTCCCTCATGCTCTCCATCTGGTTCGTCGGAGGGGCCGTACTGGTCTCAGTAGGCACCATAGGCATATACATCGGCAAGATTTACAGAGAAGTAAAACGTCGTCCGCTCTACAACATTGAAGAGATTCTGTATGGGGATAACTAAGTTCAAACTCCTCTGGAGGGCACACCCCGAATGGCAGGAAAAGTGCTGGCAACTCGTCAGGTTCGGGATTGTAGGCACTATTTCATCTGTCATCCACTACGGAGTGTACCGTCTGCTCCTGCTTGCCGTCAGCCCCAACCCGGCATTTACGGGCGGCTATCTGGTAGGCTTCGCGTGCAACTACTTCCTCACCACCTTCTTCACTTTCCGCTCGCAACCCTCGTCGACTAACGCTGCCGGGTTCAGCGTCAGCCACCTCATCAACTACTTATTGGAGATAGGACTCTTGAATCTTTTCCTCTGGATGGTTATAGGAGACAAAATCGCCCCCATTCTGGTAATGGTCATTGTGGTTCCTGTCAACTTCCTCATTCTTCACTTCGTATATACTTATCGGAGGAAAGGGCAGCACCGGATTCCCTGGTAAACCGATAGACTTCGGCTATCTGACCAATCATCTTCTTAGGAGACCGATAGAGTTTCTCAAAGCGATAACCCTCTTCCTCGAATTGCGGGAAGAATTTCTCCACGTCGTTCACCCTGATCAGCAGGAAGCCCTGCGCAGGACGTTCTTTATAGAAATTGCCGATGCGGTTATGGAGGTAGAAGTTCACTTCAAAGAAATGCACAGGGTCGCCCTTGGCAAAAGCCCCCTCGGAAATAAATTCGTAAAGCGTTCCTTCTTGCTCGGGGGCTACCTTGTCGATTTCCGCCACCACTTCTTTGACAGACTTTACATTCAGCACGGCGGGTTGGTAAGCCCCGTCCAAAGAAAGACAGATGCCCACGATGAGTGCCACCAGGAGAGAGATTGTCCGGTTGTCCACGGTGCGTTTGCCGTACATCCACCACGCCACGGCCAGCAGCGTAGGCACTGCAATCAGCCCCCACGACAATCCGCCTATGTTTTGCAAAGCGTGCAGCATGGCTACGTTTTGCGCCGCATGCCGTCCCTGAAACAGCGTTTCGGGGAGGAGCCCCGCCTTCACCGTCAGGAAGCAGGCAAACAGCAAGAGGGCAACCGCCGCCAGCGTCCCGCCGTAAGCCTTTATCGTCCAACTCTTCTTCTCCGCCAGCCAACAAACGTAACGAGCAATAAAGTAGGCGATGAACGGATATATCGGCATCAGATAAACACTGCGCTTGCTCTGCGGGAAACAGTAGAAGAGGAAGATGACAACGATGGAAGTGCCCGCGAACAAGTCGACCGGCTGCATCGTCCTGATTTTCTCCGTCAACCGTCTCCATCCCTGCACCGGTCTGAAAGACATGCGAAGCTTGCGCCACGTCAGCGTGAAGAGCGAGAACACAAGCAGCAACGTCCAAGGCACATACCCCGCTACCAGGGTGATAAAGTTGTAATACCAAGGGTTCACGCACGATTCATAGCTCATCGTATTGGTCATTCGTCCAAAGTTCTCTTCCATCACCAGCGCCAGAAACTCCTCACCGCCCTGCCGGTAGGCAGCGACATACCAGCACAGAGGCAGCACGAGAGAAAGCGTGCCCCATGCCAACATCAGGAGGAAAGCGCGCAAGAATGAAACCCCGCGAAGCAACAGAAACACACCCATGACCAAACACGGGATCAAACTCCCTACCGGCCCTTTGGTCAACGTCCCCAGACTCATCAGCAACACAGCCAGCCAGGGCACTCCGCGCAATCCACCCTCATACCAGCGGTAGAAGGCATACAGCGCACCTACCGTCAGTGCCGTGAGAACCATATCCACCCGGCAGTTCATCCCCGCCCGATGCAGTTCGAAATTGGTCAAAGAGACAAAGGCCGCCAGCAGCGCTACACCTGTATCTCCCCGCTTGGCAAAGAACAGGAAGCCGAAGAAGACGATCGCAATCAGCGCAACAGCCGACGGCAGGCGCGAAGTCATCTCCGTCACCTCGCCGCCGTTCAGCAGAGAGGCGGCCGCCACCAACCAATGGAAGAAGGGAGGCTTATACGCCAGCTCGCCGCCGTTATTACGGGGCAAAATCCAATTGCCGCTCTCTATCATGGAGAGGGAGACGATGGACTCGCGGGGCTCGCCCTTCGTGTGATAGTCCGACAGCCCGATAAACGGGATAATGATCAGTATGCCGACCAGCAACAGCCCCAACGCTGCATGGCGCAATGTAAACAGTTTCATGCCTTGGTTCATCTTATTTGTTCTTCAAGCGGCAAAAGTAAGAAAAAATACGCCGCCGGGCATCACGTCCCCTCCCTTTTTCGCTTCTTCCACAACTGCCAGCTGTTGATGACGTTCTGCCACAACACGTACGAGCCCGGAGCTACGGACGAGAGCGGATGGAGGTAGGTGTAGGCCATCCAGATGGCAAGCACCGTATTCTTCTGCCCCAGCGCCTGTCCGCCACTGATGCGCTCGCGGTAATGCCCGCCGATGCTTTTCCCTAAATAGAACTGCACGCAGCAGGCCACCAATCCCACCAGCGCTATTAAGACCTCTACCCAAACCGGCGCATCGCTATGAACCAGCGAACGCACCGTCTGCCCCGACACAATGGCCAGCGCCACACCCCACAGGTAGAAAGCCGCGTCGCGCCAGCCGGACAAGAGGCGGTGCAGCCTCGGCACGTACGCGCGCAACAAGCAAGCCAGCAGAAAAGGCAGCAGCAGCAAAGGGAACACTCTGCCGAGAATTTTGGAGAAGGCGGCGAAGAAACCGATGCCCGCATGGGGTTCCACCATCGGGAAAAGCAAGGGAACAACCGTCGCCGCCAGCAGATTGGACAGCAGGGTATAGGTGGTCAGGCTCGCCGCACTGCCGCCCAACTTGGCGGTAATCACAGCCGCCGACGTCGCCGTGGGGCATATCAGGCACACCATCGCCCCCTCCAGCACGCCCCGATAAGTCTCCTCCATCGGCAGGCAGGCCAGCCCCGCAACCAGCAGGCACGACGCCGTCTGAAACAGCAGCAGCCATCCGTGCCAGCGCTTCGGCTTCAGCTCGCGCACCTCTATCCGGCAAAAGGTGAGCAGCAACTGTGCAAATATCAGCGCCGGAGTGAGTAAAGCTATCAAACCGTCTATGCAAGGTTTGGCGGGCGCAAGAAGTGGCACCTTCGCAAAGACGAAATAGCACAGCGTGCCTACAAGCATTGCCAGCGGCAACGTCCAGTTCTTGATAAGACGGATCAACATACCTATCGTTGTTTAACCTGAATTCGATAGAATTTAAGCAGTATATTTTTGGTTATTAGTAATATTGCGATACAAAGCATTCATTGCTATGGCGTTCTGTTGTCACATTTATCGACTACCGCCCCATGTTCAGCGAGTCTAAAATTACAGAGATTTATTGTATCACAAATGATTTCTTCTAGGAATTTGCATCCCGGCAGCAGAAATTTGCCACCATCTTCGGTCTAAGTTCGGTCCAAGTTCGTATTTATCTCCTCCCTATAGACACCGAAGAAAATACGAAGATGGACCGAAGATGACACGAACGTGTACCCTCTTTTAATAACTCGGCGGATGTACAAGATGAATCTTCAGGAACAAGGCAGAAAATGCTCCTGAGGAGACGGGGAAATAAAAGAAAACAGACACCAACCGCT
>CAUUOT010000098.1:0-5259 GCA_963546815.1 uncultured Bacteroides sp. | reverse complement strand
TTATTGAGAAGATTGGTACTTACAATCCTAACACTAATCCTGCCACAGTAGATTTGAAATTCGATCGCGCACTTGATTGGGTATTGAAAGGGGCACAGCCTACAGACACCGTTCGTTACATTTTGTCTCGCGAAGGTGTTTACATGAAGAAACATCTTCTTGGCGGTGTAGCCAAAGGCGCGTTCGGCGAAGCTGAAGCTGAAGCCAAATTCGAAGCTTGGAAGAATAACAGACAAAGTGGTCTGGATGCTCTGAGAGCTAAACAAGAAGAAGCGAAAAAAGCAGAGGCCAAAGCACGTCTGGAAGCCGAAAAGAAAATAAACGAAGCAAAGGCAAAGGCTTTGGCTGAGAAAAAAGTAGCTGAAGCCGCCGCAAAAGCCGAAGCCGAAGCTCCTGCTGCCGAAGCACCCTCTGAAGAGACTCCGGCCGAGGATACTCTTGCTACTGAAACTGTAACTGAATAATCCCATTTGCTTTTCAAAATAGGATTAGAGTTGAAAAGAGGGAGTGAATGACAAGTTTTCTCCCGAGAATATCTGTAAAATCTTACCCAAGTAATACGACCATTGGCGTATTCTTGGGTAAGTTTGTATATGCAAAGAAGAAGAGAGTTTCAGTTCTGTGTATACAGACAAAGATTGCAGCCGTGCATGATTGCCTGTCTTATTTCACCACATTTATCGGTTTTCCTTCTTGATAGGCTTTGATATTCTCCAGCATAGTTTGCATGAGGCGTTCTCGGGCAGCGGTGCTGGCCCACGCTATGTGCGGAGTGATGTAGCAGTTCTTGGCAGTAAGCAGCGGGTTGTCGGCACGGGGCGGCTCCTCGGACAGCACGTCTACTCCTGCGGCATAGATGATTCCGCTGTTCAGGGCGTCGGCCAAGTCTTGCTCGTTGATGAGCGGGCCTCGTCCGGTGTTGATGAGGATGGCGGTGGGTTTCATCCTGCGGAGCCGTTCGGCATTGACCATCCCGCGTGTAAAGTCATTGAGGGGACAATGCAGGCTGATGATGTCGCATTCGCAGAAAAGTTCGTCCAATTCCATCTTACGGATTTCGGGGGGGAGCTGGAAGTTTGTTTTGGAAGTATAGGCGCATACTTTCATGCCGAACCCGATGGCGATGCGGGCAGTGGTATAGCCGATGTGTCCCAAGCCTACGATGCCGAGCTTCTTTCCGCGTAGTTCGATGAGCGGTGTGTCCATGAAACAGAAGTCTTTGCTTTGTGTCCAGCGTCCTTTGTGCACCTCTTCAGAGTAGTGCTGTACTTGCTGGGCAATGTTCAGAATGTGTGCAAAGACCATTTGCGCCACCGAGTCGGTGCTGTATGCCGGAATATTGGTGACGATGATACCACGCTCTTTCGCAGCTTTCATATCGATGATATTATATCCAGTGGCAAGCACGCCGATATATTTCAATTCGGGCAGTTCAGCCATGTGTCCGGCAGTGAGTGCAGTCTTGTTTGTCAACAGTATATCTGCGCCGGCGGCACGTTCCAATACTTCAGTAGGGGTGGTACGGTCATAAATGGTACAATCACCCAAAGTGCGCAATTCGTCCCAGCAGAGGTCTCCGGGGTTGGCGGCATAGCCGTCTAATACTACTATTTTCATTTTATCAGGTATTAATTTGTCCTATTTATCTTTTCCCCACAACTGCTGCATCCGTTCTTTGTGTTTCTGTTCGGCGGCATTGTCTTGCGGCTGCCAGATGCGGCGGTCTTTCAGCTCGTCCGGCAGGAATTGTTGTCTCACGAAGTTGCCGGGGTAGTCGTGGGCATATTTGTAATGGTCGCCATAGCCCAGTTGCTTCATCAGCTTGGTGGGAGCGTTACGCAAGTGCAGAGGAACGGGCAGGTTGCCCGTTTCGCGTACCAATTGCAGCGCATTGTCGATGGACAAATAAGCCGAGTTACTCTTGGGGCTGGTGGCAAGATATATGGTGGCCTCGGCCAGCGGGATGCGTCCTTCGGGCCATCCCAGCTTCATCACCGCGTCGAAACAAGCATTGGCAAGCAGCAACGCATTGGGGTTTGCTAACCCTATGTCTTCGGCGGCGGAGATGACGAGGCGGCGGGCTATGAAGGCGGGGTCTTCACCGCCTTCCACCATGCGTGCCAGCCAGTAGATGGCACCGTCGGGGTCGCTGCCTCGGATGGATTTAATGAAGGCGGAGATAATGTCGTAGTGCATTTCGCCGTCTTTGTCGTAGGCCAAGGGGTTCTGCTGCAAGCGCTCGGTCACCAACCGGTCGGTGATGACCACCGGGTCTTCTGCTTCGGCATCTACTACCAGTTCGAGGATGTTCAGCAGTTTGCGTGCGTCTCCTCCGCTGAAGCGGAACATGGCGGTGGTCTCTTGCAGTTCTATCTTCCGTTCCTTCAGTAGGATGTCGGTGGTGATGGCTCGTTGCAGCAGCTCCCTGAGGTCTTCTTTCTCGAGCGATTTCAGTACGTAGAGTTGGCAGCGCGACAATAGCGGGCGGATGACTTCGAACGACGGGTTCTCCGTGGTGGCACCTATCAGCGTCACGGTGCCTTGCTCCACCGCACCCAGAAGCGAGTCTTGCTGCGACTTGCTGAAACGGTGGATTTCGTCAATGAAAAGAATGGGGCTTGCCTGCGAGAAAAAACGGTTGTTCTTGGCACGATCTATCACTTCGCGCACATCTTTCACGCCGCTGGTCACGGCGCTGAGCGTATAGAAAGGCGTCTCCAGCTGGTTGGCGATGATTTGCGCCAGCGTGGTCTTTCCCACTCCCGGAGGGCCCCACAGGATGAACGAGGAGATGCGGCCTGCATCAATCATCTTGCGCAGCACGGCACCCGGCCCCACCAAGTGTTTCTGGCCGATGTATTCATCCAATGATTTTGGGCGTAGCCTCTCTGCTAAAGGTTGCATAGTTGTTTCAAAATATCATCATGATCATAAACCGTATCCCGTCTTTCTTCACGCCGGGCATGTCGGTATATGTCAGTCGGCGTACATATTCCACATGCAATAGTTTGAAGATGTTGTACACCCCCACACTGGCTTCTATGTAAGGCGTCTTGCCCATGACGTGGCTGGTGGGTATGCCGTTGCGCGTGGGGAAGAGGAACAAGTCGGCGTTATTGCTCTTGTACGGGTTGTTCTTGTCTGTCAACGTTCCCCACAGACCGCGTACACGGAACGTTTCGCGCCACTTGAGTTTCTTGATGAGCGGCAGGCGGTTGAACAGCTTTCCGTTCATGTCGTAGGTCAGGGCCAGTGAAGCGTAACGGTCGTTCAGGAATTCCATGTTGTTGATAAGGTTGAACGACTCGTTGTGCTGGGTGATGTACGAAAGGTTGGCCATCGGCAGGTTCAGCAAGGGGAAGGGGACGGTGTTCCACTGTGCGCCGGCGCGGGCCGTGACGTCTATTTTACCCCATGCGCCGAGCCAGAAACGTTTGCGGAATCCGGCCTCTGTCAGGTTGAAATTATATTCCCCCCCAAGCACGCCTTTGAAACCTGCGGTATGCGAGATGCTGAATATCGGCGCATCCAATGATATGGGCACACGGCGCTGTTTGGTATTGACGAAGGTCTCTCCCGGAGCGTAGCGCAGCGTTACGCCGAGTTCGGTTGTGGTGATGTCGTGCACAAGCGTATTCTTTGTGTCCCTTATGCCGGGCGTCTCTCCATTGTTCTTCCAGTATTGCAGGATGCCGGCAGGCTGGTCGTTGCGGTGGCGTGCCATGGCTTGTACGGAGAAACCGGTGTTGGTCTCCAGTTCGTAGTTCAGGGTGGCGTCGCGCATGTACGACATCTGGTCCACCTTTGTCCACTTCCAGCCCACGAATACGTTGTCTTTGTCCGTGGCAAGGTACTTATCCATGGGCGACATTACGTCGTAGGTATATTTGAATGCAATGTGATGTTTCGGGAACTCCCACAGCACATGTTCGCGCTTATTGAAAGAGTAGGCCGCCTCGCCGGAATAAAACCATTTCTTGTCTTTCGTGCCGTAGGCTCCGTATCCGCTGAACATCCAGTGTGGATGGAGCTTCCCGGTGGTCATGCCGCTCAGGCGGAAACGCGTGCCGTTCACGTAATTGCTTGTGACGATAGTATTGATGGGGCCGAGGTCGAACTTGCTGGGATGCTCCTTGGTGCCCGTTTCCACGAAGTTCTCAATCAAGGCTTTGGCTCCGAATATCACATACTTGAAGCCCGGTATCTGTTCGATGCGGTTCATGAATATGTCCATGGTGCTCTCTTTCTTGGTGAGCGGCACTTGGCGTACTTTCGCCCAATATTCGTCGCTTTTGGCCAGCATGTCGGCTTCTTTGATGACATTTCCTCGCAGGCGGAAGAGTCGTGGTTCTATCTCTTGAAACTGATAGTCGGAATATTTGGTGGTGCGCTGTACTTCCAAGCCTTGTATGCCTTTGACGAATTTGAGTTCGACGGTCATGTCGTCGTCCGTCAGTACCCAGTTGCTGTCGGGTTGTTGTTCGAACTGCTGCACGATGTCGAGGTTTTGCACGAAGTTCACTCCGGTTTTCTGAGGCAGGTTCATGGTACATTTCTTTACGGCGTAAGTGGAGTCTTTCACGACGTAGAGGTGTCCTGTGAAACCAAAGTCCTGCGGGTTTTGCGGGACAAACGTGAGGTGCACGCACTCTTGCCTGTCCACCATCAGCGTATCCATCAGATAGTATTTATAGAAACTGATGGCTCCGCGGCCGATGGGGCTGACGAAGCGCCTGCGCAGTAGGCGTATGTCGTCATCGTAAATATTGATATCGCAGAATACTTCCGATAAGATGGTTCCCAGCATGTCTCCGGTGCTGAAGAACTCTTCGATGCCGGTGGAGTTCATTCCCTCGATAACGGTCTTTTCGCTCTTGGGATTTTTGCGGAAGTAGGTCTTGCTCGCCGTTTCCTTGATGGAGATGGGGAGAATCATCTTATTGGTATTGGGTGAAAGCTCCACTTGATCTTTGAAGAAAGAGAACTTCTTGTAGATGCCTTTTTCCATCTTCTCGGGGGTGATGTCGTTGATGGACATCTTCATCTTCTCGTATTTACGATATTGGTAGTAGTCGTTTTCTTCCAGTTTCAGCGTCTTTTTTTGTTGGATAACTTTTCTCATGAACTCCACGGCGGGGTTGTTTTTGCGTGAATATCGTTCGTCTTTGGGTTTTACCACGACCTCGGACAGCAGGATGTCGTCTGCTTTCAAGCGAACGTTTAGCACTTTGGTGCCTGGCGCAAAGGTTATTTTCTTGG
>CAUUOT010000097.1:0-5289 GCA_963546815.1 uncultured Bacteroides sp. | reverse complement strand
AGTTCTACAGTTACGGCAAATACCTGTGCGACTCGGTCTACAATGCAGACATTGCCAACAAAGCCTCTCAAGAAACAATCAACCGGCATTTGAACCAGTACGCGCGGGTGCTGCTGACCGAAGCGGTCTGCAAAGGATTGCCTGCCGGACACATCACTACGCTGGACGATGTGGCGGGCTTCACCCGCATCCGCTATGAGGAGAAACTGCAATGGCCGCAATGGCAACTGACCGAAGAAACCGATACGTTGCTCGACTTGCCCTGCCGGCGGGCAGCGTGCAACTTCAAGGGGCGCAGATGGACGGCATGGTTCACCGACCGGATAGCCTTAAGCGAGGGACCTTGGAAGCTCGGAGGCCTGCCGGGACTCATCTTGAAAGCCAGCGACAGCGAGAACGATT
The DNA here is from genome assembly GCA_963546815.1 of uncultured Bacteroides sp. Classification (GTDB taxonomy): domain Bacteria; phylum Bacteroidota; class Bacteroidia; order Bacteroidales; family Bacteroidaceae; genus Bacteroides. The sequence goes on along the minus strand of CAUUOT010000097.1, from coordinate 4,887 downwards.
ACTGCTTTACGGCGACCGGTATCGAGTTGTGTCGCGATAAAACGCCCATCACCGTCCGGATAAAGAATCACGAACTGGTCAGCCCTAAGCAATACCGGAAGATACATGAGCGCTATTACGACGACCCGGTAGGCTTTATCACCAGCAGTCAGCCCAACGTCACCATGAAAGTGATGGACGGCAGCGGAAACGCTGTCAGGCCGAGGGCTATCCCCCATAACCCGATAGAGCGGGAATAATTGCTCTGTTCCATAAGTACTGCTTTCCGTCAAGTAGAACAGACATCCCTTTCGCATGAAACCGTATCGCCCTACATCTGAAATCATATTGCTTGTGTTGCACAAGATGGCATCTTATGCAACACAAGACGGCATCTTGAGCAGCACAAGATGGCATCTTGTGCTGAGCCATCTACTGCGTTTCATCTTTTCTGCGACTGTTTTTCGGGTGAAAGAAGCCCGTTTTTCGGTCGTCAGGACAGTATGCGTATTGCTTCTGTGTCTGTTCTGCAGGTCGGTGCGGGCACAGACCGTGAACGGCACGGTAATGGATACGGAAACTGCGAAGCCATTGGAGTCGGTGATGGTGAGTGTGCTACGGGGCGGACAACTGATAGACTACACGCTGACAGACACAAAAGGGGTGTATTCACTACCTTGGAAGCATGAGGGTACCTTGCAAATCCGCGTGTCGATATTGGGATACGGGCAGGAGACACGCGACGTCTCTTCGCCGGGACGGCAAGACTTCAGACTGAGAATGGAGGCCATTGCCTTGAAAGAGGTACACATACGCGGCAGACGTGTGCAGGGTCGAAAAGACACCGTGCGATACGACCTCTCACAGTTTGCCTCCTCAAAGGACGTACATATAAAGGATGTATTGAAACGGTTGCCCGGGGTGGATGTAGAAGAGAGCGGACAAGTGAAGTACAAAGGCAAGGCTATCGACCACTTCCTTGTAGAAGGTATGGACGTGACGGGCGGAAGATACAACCAAGTAAACAACAATTTGAGCGCAAAAGCCGTAAAGACTGCGGAGATTATGGAGAACTACCAGTCCGTAAAGGCGCTGAAAGACAAGATTGAGTCCGACGAAGTAGCGCTCAACCTGAAGCTCGACCCGAAAGCTCGTGACCAATGGATAATGAACGGCTTGCTGGGGATAGGCCGGGGTGACGCCGATAAAGAGGTCGGTTCTGCCGGAAAGAGCGGCGGCCTGCTTTGGAAGGGTGCTTTTCATGCCATGCAACTGGGCGTGGGTAAGCAAAGTCTGTATAACTACAAGACGAACAACAACGGCACTGACCTTGGCAACGAGCAGACGCAGTTCGCCGGCAACGAGGATGCATGCATCGACATTGCCTCTTTCCTCACGCAGCCGGGCATCGATGCGCCGTTGGACAAACGGCGACTGCTCTTCAACCGGACGCATACCGTCAATGGCAACCGCATGTACAAATGGAACGAAGAACAAAGTCTGCGTTTGCAAGCCGGATATACCTCCGACCGGATAGGGCAGGAACGCAGCAATACACAGGCTTATTATCAGCCCGACGATACCCTCCGTGTGGACGAAACATACAGCTATCGCTTGCAAAGCGATGCCGCCTATGCGGAGATGCACTACGAAGACAACAGCCCGAAGCACTATCTGAGTAATCGTTTGAAAGCAGAAGGAACGACGGAACGGGGCACGCTGCAGGAACTGCAGCAGAGGATACGCACTTCGCAACTGAAAGTCGGTAATCGCTTCCGTTTGCTTCGCAACAAGGAAAAGAACACGTGGGAGGTCCATTCCGTTCTGCAATACGCTTTGCTGCCCTCGTCTCTGCAAGTGGCTGACCAGAAAGATACGTATCGACGGGGAAGCCTCTATGCCGACAACAGTGCAAGCTACCTGCGCAAGCACAACGGATTCACGCAGCAATATCGTGCGGGGATGCAGGGAGAGTGGGGCAGACTCTCGCAACCGGCCGTACATCAGGCCGACGCCTCCTACCTTTCCCTCTATCTGACTCCTCTCTTCGAACTGGAACGGGGCAAGTGGTCGGGCAACTTCACGTTCCCTTTCCGCGGACAGAGATACTTCAGCCGGCGCGAGAACTATTTGCTGTATGCTCCTTCTCTCTATCTTCGTTACCGGATAGACTACCACTGGAAGTTGACTTTCTTCGGCAGTCTGACGCGTTCCGCCGGAAGCGGTACCGACCTTTATCCCTTCCTTTATCGGACAAACTATCGGACGTGGCGCGGCGAGAATACATCGACGCCCGTCAGCCTCAACCGGAATGGTCAGGTGTATGGAGAATACAAGAATACGGTGCGGGAGTTCTTCGTCACTGCGGCGTTTTACTACCGGCATACGCGGCAGAATACGCTGTACGAGCAGGTCATATCTCGGGACTCGACGGTTTACTTACGTCGCCGGCTACCCAACCGTTCGGAGTACTGGTCGTTTACCGGAACGCTCTCCAAGGGCTTCTACGATTGGCGCCTGAAGACATCGCTGAACTTCTCTTTGAGCCGGAGCACGGGCAAGCAACTGACAAACGGTTTGTTGCAGACGTACCGTTACGACTATCTGAAAGCTGAACCGAGAATCATCTGGTCGCCCGCACGCAGCGTGGAAGTCGAGTATCACGCTACCCTGGGTTACGGAGGGAGCAAGATAGGCGGCAACACGCGCCTCAGTCCGCTGGTAGATTTCGTGCAGCGTCTGCGTCTCACCTTGAGCTTCGGCAACCTTGAGCTTCGTTTTTCCGGAGAGCATTACCGGAACGACCTGAATAGTGAAACGCACCTCAGCACCCTGTTCGCCGATGCGTCGCTCGTCTATAAATCGAAGAAATGGAGATGGGAGGCTTCCCTCAACAACCTGTTCGACAGGAGGGAGTATGCTTATACGCTCTACTCCGCCACGCAAAGCAGTACTTCACGGCTGAACATCCGCCCGAGGGAAGCGATGATAACGGCAAGCCGCCAGTTCTAAACAACCCTTATCGCCGCATAAATCAGCATCCCCGCGACGGTGAGTCCCCCTATCAGTACGGGAGCATAGACGTGGACGACAGGTTCGGTGCGCTTGTAGCTGCTTGTCTTTACGAACAGTTGGTAGAAGATGTAGGCGCCTGCCAGTCCGACCACTGCTCCCGTCAGCAAGTCACCAGGGTAGTGTACGCCGAGATAAACTCTGGAGTAGCAGGTGATCAACGCCCATGTCATTATAAATAAGGTAAGCGCCCGCTTGCGGAACAGGAAGAAGAGATAGAAAGCAAGGCCGAAAGTGTTGGCGGCATGACACGAGGGGAATCCGTAACGTCCTCCCCGTCGATTGTTCACGATGTGCACCATTTCCGAGAGGGGATTGTCCAAATTGGAAGGACGCAGACGCTCTACATAGGGGCGTATGAGCGTGGCGCACACTTGGTCGGCGAAAGTGACGGTCAAGGCGAGGCCTATCACGCAAAGTAGAGTGACCTTCCAATGGAAATTGCGCAACATGACGTACAGGATGGACGCATACATCGGTATCCAAACCCACTTTCCGCTGAAGGCGCTCATGAAAATATCGAAGAATGCGTTGTGTATCCGGTTGATGAAAAGGAAAACGTTCGTGTCCGTTTCCACCGCTTGCTGAAGAATGTCCGAGAGTAGTATCATATTTATCTTTTGGCGATGTCGTCATACAATTTTTGCAGATAGGCTTTGCCAAGGGGCAGGTTTTTTCCTTTGGAGACGCCTTCATCCACCGCTGTTTTGCCCGCCTGACAGTCGAATATCACTCGGTTGTCCTCCGTCACCATACCGAATGCGTCAGGTACGGTGAAGAACGCAAAGTGAGGAGCGGCAGGGTTCAGCAGATCTTTGCTGAAAGTAAACTCGTCATGAGGTAAGGCCAACTGAGCCAACAGCGTGGCAGCAATGTCTTGCTGCGAGCCGTACACGCCGATTCGCCTCGGTTTGCTGACGGCACCGCCCACCATTAGCAGAGGTATTTGGTAGCGCTCCACAGAGAGGTTGTCGATATGCTCGGGATAAGCCCCCAAATGGTCGGGGACAAAGACGATGACCGTGCTGTCCCATTGCGGCAGTTGGCGGAACCGGTGCACGAAGTCGCCCAAACAACTGTCTGTATAGGCGAAAGCATTCAGCCTGTTGTTCTCCAGCCGGCGATAAGGCACTTCAAAGGGTTCGTGGCTGCTGGAGGTCTGCAATACACGGAAGAAAGGTTTTCGTCCGCTACCAGTCGTTGCCGACTGTTGCTGGATGTCGTTCAGCAGGCGGGCGAACACCAAGTGGTCGTGTACTCCCCATTTACTCAAGCGTTCAGTTACGGGGAAGTCGCGGTCGGAAACGATACTTTCGAATTCCGACGAGACAAGGTAAGAGCGCATGTTGGTGAAGTCGGCATCGCCGCCGTAATAGTATCGGGTCTCGTAGCCCGCTTTCTTCAGGCTGCTTGCAATAGAGGGGATGGACTGCGTCTTGCGGGGATATTTCATTATGCTTGTGGTGGGCTGGGCGGGATAACCGCTGAGAATGGCCACCAATCCGCGGTCAGTGCGAAAGCTGTTGGCGTAGAAGTTGGTGAAGAGTATTCCTTCCTTGCTTAGGCTGTCCAAGTGGACGGCAACATTCGGTTCGCCGCCCAGCACGGTCATTAACTTGGAAGAGAAACTTTCCAGTATGACGAAAAGGATGTCCGGCCTCTGGGTGGTGAATAGGGCATGCAGAGAATCTTCCGATTGCAGCAGGGGGGGCGTCGCTTCGGTGTGCAGGACGGCTGGGTCGAGCAGAGTCTTGAAGAGGCGGTCGGCTTCAGCGGCTTCCATGAAGCGGTATTGTTTGCCGAAGTCTTTCTGTTTGGCGAGGGATTCCATCAGGC
>CAUUOT010000096.1:0-5304 GCA_963546815.1 uncultured Bacteroides sp. | reverse complement strand
TTTTTAATCTCTTCCGGATCAGTATGAGGCAGTGTGTCTACATTCTGATATACGGGACATTTCGTAGCGTGGATTTTCGTTGCGTTGATGGCTGCTTCCAGCTCCACCTTGGCAGGGTTCATCAGCGGTGAATGGAACGCGCCGCCCACCTTCAGCGGCATGGCACGTTTGGCGCCGGCAGCCTTCATCAGCTCGCATGCTTTGTCGATGCCTTCGATAGAGCCGGAAATGACGATTTGTCCCGGGCAGTTGTAGTTGGCAGCGACGCAAACTTCGCCTTCGGCGGTTACCTTATGGCAGATTTCTTCTACTTTCTCGTCGGGCAGGGCTATGATGGCAGCCATCGTAGAGGGATGTGCCTCGCAGGCTTTCTGCATGGCCAGGGCACGGGCGTAAACCAGTTTCAAGCCGTCTTCAAAGCTCAATGCGCCGGCAGCCACCAAAGCAGAGAATTCTCCCAATGAGTGGCCGGCAGTCATCTCGGGCTTGAAGTCATCGCCCATGCAGAGAGCAGAGATTACGGAATGGAGGAATACGGCAGGCTGAGTGACTTTGGTCTGACGGAGGTCTTCGTCCGTACCGTTGAACATGATATCGGTGATGCGATATCCAAGAATATCGTTTGCTTTTTCAAAGAGTTCTTTGGCCAGTGCCGAGTTCTCATACAAGTCTTTTCCCATGCCCGAAAATTGGGCGCCTTGACCTGGAAATACGAATGCTTTCATAACTTATATCTAATTAAATGTTTGATTAAACAGTGCCGCAAAGGTATGCTTTTTCCAGATACAGGCCATACGAAAGCATGGAAAGTTCCATCTATGAAGATGCATGTCGGCCGGAAGCATGGATCTGTCCTGACAGAGGAAGATTTTTCGATACGAAAAGTTTGGAGTATTCGTGAAAAGATATACCTTTGTGCCGTTTTAAGGCTGGTTCCGTAGCTCAGCTGGATAGAGCAACGCCCTTCTAAGGCGTGGGTCTTGCGTTCGAATCGCAACGGAATCACGACATAAAGAAAAGAGGATTTTGGAAACAAAATCCTCTTTTTTGTTGGTATCCCTCTATATATTCGTACACTACCTGCACAAGCTGAAGAATCCCCTATACTTATTTACTCAGCAAAGTCTGCACGATGCGTTCTGCCGTCCGTCCGTCCCAACGGTCGGGCAGGGTGGCGTGCTTCCATTCGTCGTGCAGCAGTTTGTGTAGTGCGGCAGAAAGAGCGAACGAGTTCTCGCCTACCAGTTCGTTTGTCCCGATGCGCCACGTCTCGGGATGTTCGGCATAGGTGTTGAGGGTGATGCACGGCACGTCGAGGAAAGTAGCTTCTTCGGCTATGTTGCCCGAATCGGTGACGATTCCCTTTGCCTGATTGATGAGAAAACCGAAGTGCAGGTAGCTCTGCGGGGGCAGAATGTAGAGGTTGGGGACGGTCAGCTCCAACGCCTTCACGGCATTCTGCACGTAGGGGTGCAAAGGAGCCACTATGGGCATGCCGTCTGCCTTTTCGATGATCGTTTGCATCAAAGATTGCAGAATAGCTTTCTTTGTCAGCAGGTCGCGGCGGTTGAGGGTAAGCAGCAGATATTCTCCTTTTTTCAGGCCGAGGGTGGAGAACCAGACCGGTTGAATGAGTCGATGCCGATTGAAGCGGATGGTGTCAATCAGGATGTTTCCCACGTAATGGATATAGTCCGGTATCATGCCTTCCTGATTGAGGTTGCGGTTGGCCACCATTCCGGCGGTGAAAAGATAGTCCGATATGGCATCCACGATGGTTCGGTTCACCTCGCGGGGCATATTCATGTCGAATGAGCGCGTTCCGGCTATGACGTGCGCCACTTTCAGTCCACGCTTCTTAGCCACGATGGAACAGCTCATGGTGGCGGTCATGTCGTCCACCACCAGAACGGTCTGTGCAGGGTGGGCGTCCAGTTCCTTTTCGAAGGCGAGCATGATGGAGGCTGCCACTTGAGAGTGGTCGTTCCCGGAAACTCCGAGGTAAGCGTCCGGCTTCCTCATGGCAAGGTCCGAGAAGAGTGAAGCGTCCAGGCTGGCGTCTTCTTGCGGACCGGTGTAGACGATGCGGTAGGAAATGTCCTTGCCTGCTTCTCTGGCCGCGTCGATGGCACGGCAGATGGGAGCAATCTTCATGAAGTTGGGGCGGGCACCCGATACGATTGTTATTTTCATTGTCGTAGGAATGGAGAATGATGGAACAAAAATACGTCTTCTTAGGGAATTTATTCGTTACTTTGCCCAATATTTTGAATGCTTCCCTCTGACAGCGTTGCTTTGATTGTTCATTCTTTATCGTCTTAAATTTCCGTATGACAATGCCTACATTTGTTCAGATACTCGACTTTATCGGTACTTTCGCTTTTGCCATCAGTGGCATACGTTTGGCTTCGGCCAAGCGGTTCGACTGGTTTGGCGCTTATGTGGTGGGATTTGTGACAGCCATTGGCGGTGGAACTATACGCGACTTGCTGCTTGATGTCACTCCGGGCTGGATGACGAATCCTATTTATCTGATATGTACGGGGCTGGCGTTGCTGTGGGTTATCTTGTTCGGGAAGTACCTCATCCATCTTCATAACACGTTTTTTATCTTCGACAGCATCGGACTGGCGCTGTTCACAGTGGTAGGCGTGGAGAAAAGCCTTGCGCTGGGCTATCCTTTCTGGGTGGCCATCATTATGGGAAGCATCACCGGGGCCGCGGGCGGCGTGATGCGCGATGTGTTCATCAACGAAATACCGCTGATATTCCGAAAAGAAATTTACGCGATGGCCTGCGTGGTAGGCGGCACGTTCTACTGGTTCGGCCATTTGGCGGGGATGCACTCCTACGGTTGTCAGGTGTTGGGGGGAGTCACGGTATTCGTTGCACGCATTCTGGCCGTGAAATATAAGATTTGTCTGCCCACCCTTTCGGGCCGGGAAGAGGAAATGCGCGGGCATGACGCATGATGCCTCCTCGAACGGCTCAGAATAACTCCTCGTGCCTCTATTCTCAAACACTTGTCCTTTAGCTTCTCAAACACTTGCCTTTTACTTCTCAAACACTTGTGTTCTGCGCGAAAGACGCAAGTGTCTGTCGTCTCAAAGGCTTGTGTCTGAGAAATGGGGTATAATATGCTGATAATGAATACACTTAATTCTCACTTCCATCTTATTTTATGAAGGCAATAAAAACATTGCCGCTAATGCCGTGAAACATTGCTTGTTAGGAGTCAAAACAATGAATGTTCGGCATCGAAACATTGCTCGTTTTCCCGCAAAGCATACCCCTAATCAAGTAGGTACAAGGCAGCCGCTTTGGCAATATGATAAAGAACATATAGATGGAAATAAATATTTTAGGTATCAGATTGACTATATGTCAGAATAACCTTTTATATTTGTATATGTTAAGTTAACCGAAGGAAAAATCACTTATTACTCACTAAGATGAAAAAAGAAATCAAATTCAGTCTTGTTTATCGAGACATGTGGCAGTCTTCCGGCAAGTATCAGCCCCGGGTAGACCAGTTGGAGCGCATCGCCCCGTTGATCATTGAAATGGGCTGCTTTGCCCGAGTTGAAACGAATGGCGGCGCCTTTGAGCAAGTAAACCTTTTGTACGGCGAGAACCCCAATAAAGCCGTACGCGCTTTTACCCGGCCTTTCAACGAAGCGGGTATCCAGACGCACATGCTGGACCGCGGACTGAACGCGCTGCGCATGTATCCCGTCCCGGCAGACGTGCGTCGTCTGATGTATAAAGTGAAGCATGCGCAGGGTGTAGACATCACCCGCATCTTCTGCGGACTGAACGAGACCCGCAACATCATTCCCTCTATCAAGTATGCGCTGGAGGCGGGAATGATACCGCAGGCAACGTTGTGCATCACGTACTCTCCCGTACACACCGTAGAATATTACTCCCAAATAGCCGACCGGCTGATTGAAGCCGGTGCGCCCGAAATCTGCTTGAAAGACATGGCGGGCATCGGCCGTCCGTGCATGCTGGGGCGTCTGGTCAAGACGATTAAAGAGAAACATCCCGATGTACTCATACAATATCACGGTCATAGCGGGCCGGGGCTTTCCATGGCCTCCATCCTCGAAGTCTGCGAGAACGGCGCCGATATCATAGACGTGGCTATGGAGCCGATGTCGTGGGGCAAGGTTCATCCGGACGTCATCTCCGTACAGGCCATGTTGAGAGATGCGGGTTTCCAAGTGCCCGATATAAATATGAAGGCTTATATGAAAGCCCGTGCCATGACGCAGGAGTTTATCGACGACTTCCTGGGCTACTTCATGGATCCTACCAACAAGTACATGTCTTCGCTCCTCTTGAAGTGCGGACTTCCGGGTGGCATGATGGGCTCCATGATGGCGGACCTGAAAGGGGTGCACGCCGGCATCAACATGATATTGAAGGGCAAGAACGAGCCCGAACTCAGTATAGACGACCTGCTGGTGATGTTGTTCGACGAAGTAGAATATGTATGGCCCAAGCTGGGATATCCTCCTTTGGTGACGCCCTTCAGCCAATATGTGAAGAATGTCGCGTTGATGAACCTGATGCAACAGATGAAAGGTGAAGAACGCTGGACAATGATTGACAACCATACTTGGGATATGATTCTGGGCAAAAGCGGACGCCTCCCCGGCACATTGGCTCCCGAAATCGTAGAACTAGCCAAGTCAAAGGGCTATGAGTTCGTGGATACTGATCCGCAACTGAACTATCCCGATGCTTTGGATGAATATCGGAAAGAAATGAAAGAGAATGGCTGGGAGTTTGGCGACGATGACGAGGAACTCTTCGAACTGGCCATGCACGACCGTCAATACCGCGACTACAAGTCCGGCATTGCCAAGAAACGCTTTGAAGACGATTTGCAACGTGCCAAAGATGCAGCCATGGCCAAGAATGGGTATTCGGAAGACGAAATCAAAAAGTTGAAACGTGCCAAGGCCGACCCTGTCGTTGCGCCCTCTAAAGGCCAAATACTTTGGGAAGTGTCGGTAGAGGGGCCTTCGTCAGAACCGTTTATCGGTCGTAAGTACCAGCATGATGAAGTGTTCTGTTATATATCTACCTCATGGGGAGAATATGAGAAGGTCTGGACTGGGTTTACGGGACGTGTCGTAGAGATATGCGCCAAGCAAGGCGATGTGGTCAATAAAGGTGACGTGATTGCCTATATTCAACGAAGCGATGTATTCGCTTAAAGAGCAGAAAGCGGCGAACAAGTTGTGTTGTTTATGTGGCGGACGGCTATTCGCCGTTCGCCCGATTTGGCTTTTG
>CAUUOT010000095.1:0-5559 GCA_963546815.1 uncultured Bacteroides sp. | reverse complement strand
ATAATTAAAAGAAGAATATCTATATTTGTATCAGATTAAATAAATAATACGAATAAAATCTGAATATAAATGAAAACAACTGATCGAAGAGATTTCCTGAAGAAATCCGTATTGGCCGGAGCGTCCCTGCTCACGGTTCCATCTTACTTGAGTGCGGCGACGTCGAAAGGAGGGCAGAGCCCGATTTCGGCATCTGAAGACCCTCTGGAGAACACCCTGATTGTCCCGAAGAATAACGGGCTGAAGATAACCGGCACCTTTTTGGATGAGATTTCACACGACATTCCCCACCAGAACTGGGGAGTGAAGGAGTGGGACGCGGACTTCCAACACATGAAGCGAATAGGCATCGACACGGTCATCCTGATACGTTCCGGATACCGCAAGTTCATCACCTATCCTTCGGAATACCTGCTGAAGAAGGGATGTTATATGCCTTCGACCGATTTGGTAGACATGTTTCTGAGGCAGGCGGACAAATACGACATGAAGTTCTACTTCGGCCTGTACGATTCCGGACGTTACTGGGATACGGGCGACTTGAGTTGGGAAATAGAGGACAATAAATACGTCATCGACGAGGTCTGGCGTAGGTACGGCGAGCACCACAAGAGTTTCGGAGGTTGGTATATCAGCGGTGAAATCAGCCGGCAGACCAAGGGGGCTATCAAGGCGTTCCACGCCATGGGTAAGCAGTGCAAGGACGTCTCAGGCGGTTTGCCTACCTTTATTTCCCCGTGGATTGACGGGAAGAAGGCGGTGATGGCAAGCGGAGGCAAACTGACGAAGGCGGACGCCGTCTCCGTAGAAGAGCACGAAAAGGAGTGGAACGAAATATTCGACGGCATTCACAGCGTGGTGGACGCTTGCGCCTTTCAGGACGGCCACATCGATTACGACGAGTTGGACGCATTCTTCACGGTGAACAAGCGGCTGGCGGACAAGTACGGCATGCAGTGCTGGACCAATGCCGAGACGTTCGACCGTGACATGCCCATCCGCTTCCTGCCCATTAAGTTCGACAAGCTGCGCATGAAGCTGGAGGCGGCCAAACGTGCCGGTTACGACAAGGCCATCACTTTCGAGTTCTCTCACTTCATGAGCCCCCAGTCGGCCTACCTGCAGGCGGGACACTTATACGACAGATACAAGGAATATTTCGAAATCAATCAATAACGGATAAAGGAGAACAGCAAGTATGAAGTCGACCGTAAACTTTCCTTATTTAATCTTTCTCTCCGTGGTGGCAGCCATCGGCGGTTTCTTGTTCGGATATGACGCCGCGGTGATTTCGGGCACCATCTCTCAAGTCACCGCCCAGTTCGGACTGGACGAGATACAGGTGGGCTGGTTCGTGGGCTGTGCCTTGGTAGGTTCTATCATCGGCGTGCTGTTTGCCGGAAGGCTGAGTGACGCGTACGGGCGCAAGGCGACGATGCTGACGGCTGCAGTCTTCTTCACTGTATCGGGCATAGGATGTGCCTTTACGGGCTCTTTTGAACAATTGGTGCTGGCACGTATATTGGGGGGAATAGGCATCGGAGTGGTCTCTGTAGTCTCTCCCCTGTATATCTCGGAGGTCTCGATTGCCCGTTACAGGGGCAGGCTGGTCTCTCTGTATCAGTTGGCCGTGACCATCGGATTTTTGGGCGCATACCTGGCCAATTTCCAACTGCTGCATTTCTCCGAGAGCGGAGTTGCCTTGAGCGGCTGGATGCAGCGGATTTTTGTCTCGGAGGTATGGAGAGGCATGTTGGGACTTTCGGGCGTTCCGTCTCTGATTTTCTTTATCATTATCTTTTTCATCCCCGAGAGCCCTCGTTGGCTGGTACTGAAAGGACGCGACGAAGCGGCGGAAAGCATTTTCCGGAAGATATATCTTTCCGGTCAAGAAGCCGTGCAGCAACTGCGTGAGACCCAATCGGTGGTTCGTTCGGAGTCTAAGTCGGACTGGAAATTCCTTCTGCAGCCGGGTATCTTTAAGGCAGTATTGATAGGTGCCTCCATCGCCATCCTCGGACAGTTTATGGGAGTCAACGCGGTGCTTTATTACGGCCCCTCCATCTTCGAGGAGGCGGGGCTGTCGGGCGGTGACGCTTTGTTCAGCCAAGTGCTGGTAGGGCTTGTCAATGCAGTGACCACCGTCATCGCGGTCTTTATCATCGATAAGGTGGGACGCAAGAAACTGGTGTATTACGGAGTCTCGGGCATGGTTCTCTCCTTGCTGCTGATAGGCATCTACTTCCGCTTTGCCAAGGTGTGGGAGTTGCCGAACGGTTTCTTGTTGTTCTTCTTCCTCTTCTACGTCTTTTGCTGCGCCATCTCTATTTGTGCGGTCATATTCGTGTTGTTGTCCGAGATGTATCCTACACGCATCCGCGGGATGGCGATGTCCATTGCCGGGTTTGCCTTGTGGGTAGGTACTTATCTGGTGGGACAGCTCACGCCGTGGATGCTTCAGAACCTTACTCCTGCCGGCACGTTCCTGCTGTTCGCTTTGATGTGCGTGCCCTATATGCTGATTGTCTGGAAGCTGATTCCTGAAACGACCGGCAAATCGTTGGAAGAGATAGAGCGTTATTGGACGGGGCAGACGACAGGAAATTGTACGGGTGTTTAAGATGTAATTACCTCATTTCTTATATAAAACTCAGGTTAAATTAAAACCAATTAGCTTATGAAAGACTGTTTACGACATGAAAGATGGGCGAAAAACATGGTAGCCATCTTTTTCTGCGGATTGTTAGGCATGGGCGGTATCGATGCCTATGCGGCAAGTGCACTGCTGGACAAAGAGGTTGATGCTCCACAGCAGGACAAGAGAACGGTGAGGGGTACTGTCTTGGACGAGGCGGGCGAACCCATTCCCGGTGCAAACATTGTGGTGAGGGGAACTGCAACGGGAACAGTTTCCAACTCCGAAGGAACTTTCAGTTTATCCGTAACCGGCCAAGATGCTACGTTGGTCGTCTCTTTTATCGGCTATAAGGATGTCGTGGTGCAAGTGGGCGGAAGAACCGACCTGCGCATCACCATGGAACCCGAGACCAAGCAACTGAACGAGGTGGTAGTAACCGCCTTGGGCATAAAGCGCGAAAAGAAAGCCTTGGGATATGCCATGCAGGAAGTAAAGACGGACGCCATGATAGAGAACAAATCCGTCAGCATTGCCAATATGCTGCAAGGTAAAGTTGCCGGCGTACAAATCTCGCAGTCGGGCACAGGGATGGGAGGATCTACCCGCATCATCATGCGTGGATTGAACTCTCTCAGCGACAACAATCACCCCTTGTGGGTGGTGGACGGCGTGCCGGTGAACGACGGGGTACAGGAGCAGGCCACTCAGTATGGCGGCGTAGACCGTTACGGGGCCGCCTCGCAGATAAACCCGGAGGATATAGAGAGCATCTCAGTCTTGAAAGGGGCCAATGCGGCGGCATTATACGGTTCGAGGGCACAGAGCGGCGCCATCATCGTCACCACCAAGAAAGGCAGGCAAGGACAACCGTTGGAAATAGAGTATAACGGTAATCTGGAGTTCAGCTCCATATACAGTACGTATGATTATCAGAATACGTACGGTTGGGGTTCCGGAGGCAATTTCAGCACTTCGGCCAGAGGGAGCTGGGGCCCTAAAATGGAGGGACAAATGGTGGCCAACTGGCGGAACGTGATATATGGTGACACGAGTTACGGCGATTATGCCTTCTTGCCCCAAGGAGATTATATCAAAGCATTTTATGATACCGGCGTTCAGTATTCCAACACGTTGACGGCTTCGGCCGGAAGCGAGAACCTTACCGGAAGGCTCTCGTTCACGGACGCTCGGAACGACGGCATTACGCCCAATCACTCCATCGACCGCCAGTATTACGACTTGAACACCGAGTTCAAGAACAAATACCTGACCCTTGGCGCCAAGGTAAACTTTATGCGGGAAAAGACGTACAATGCTCCCGCCCAAGGAGAATACGGAACCATGATGCAACTGGTCAATATGCCGCGAGGCATCCGCTTGTCGGACTTAAGCACGAATGTGATTAACGCCAACAACAGGGTGATCAACTGGTCAGGGCCGGCGGAGAATTTCTCCAATCCTTACGGTCAGGTTATGCCCGAGAACGGGAACAGCAACCTGCGTAATCGTCTGTTGGGGCAAATCCGTGCCTCGCTTCGTCTGACGGACTACTTGAATCTGACGGGACGTGTGGGCATGGACTGGTATAACGACAAGCGGAAGAACTATGCCGTCTACCTGGGTGACGGTTCCAATGCTATCTCCCAATATGTGCATGTGCAATCCACGAATCAGGAGTTCAATGCAGACCTGATGCTGAACTTCGACAAAACATTCGGAGATTTCTCGGTAACGGCCAACTTGGGTACCTCCGTCTATAATGCCACTTACGAGGGATTGGTGGGCGATGCCGGCAATTTCGTGATACCGAAGTTCGTCTATATGGGCAATGGCGAAAGGAAGTTGGCTTCGGAGGGCTATTCCAAGAAAGAAATTCAGTCTGTCTTCGGAAATGCAAGCGTAGGATATAAAAGTATGGTCTATGTAGACGTCACGGGGCGTAACGACTGGTCGTCTACGCTTCCGTCTTCCAACCGGTCTTACTTCTATCCTTCGGTAAGTTTGAGCGGCATTCTTTCGGAGATGGTAAGGCTGCCCGAGGTTGTGGATTACCTGAAGGTTCGCGGTTCGTGGGCAAAGGTGGGCAACGATACCAGCCCTTACAAGTTGGACTATGTATACAGCTCGTTCAGCAGCATGGTGAACGGCGGCTCTGTGCTCGAAATGAAATTGCCGGATACCTACCCGCTGCGTGACCTGAAGCCTGAAGAGACCAATTCTTATGAAGTGGGATTCGACATCCGTTTGTTCAAGAATAGGTTCGGGATAGATTTTACGTATTACAATTCTTCCACCGTGAATCAGATTCTGTCTATCAACATACCCGCCACCTCGGGATATACCTCGAAGATCATCAATGCCGGAAAGATGAAGAGCTACGGATATGAACTGATGGTTTCAGCTACTCCTGTCCAGACGAAGACGTGGAAATGGGACGTCAACCTGAACTGGGGACTGAATCGTACCGAATGCGTCAAGCTGGACGAAGCGGTGAAACGTTACACCTTGGGCGAGACACGCATCGCCTCGGTGGTAGTCGAGGAAGGCGGACAGTTCGGTGACATCGTGGCCCGAAGCGCTTTCAAGCGTGACGCCAAGGGCAACATGCTGGTGGATGACAACGGCTTCCCCATCAAAGAGACGGACAAGGTCATCGGCAACATGCTGCCTAAGTGGACGGGGTCGGTAGGTACATCGCTGCAATGGAAAGACATTACGCTGGGCGCACTGGTGGATGTGCGCTATGGTGGCAATTTTATCTCGATGACGGACAATTACGCTTGCTTCACCGGTACCTCTAAGAGGACGCTCGAATGGCGTAGCGGCATGTTGGTGAACGGCCTTGTAGAGACTACGGGACAAGAGACTGCCAAGCAAATCACCGCCGAGGAATACTATGCCAACATAGGCGGTTCGAACGG
>CAUUOT010000094.1:0-5561 GCA_963546815.1 uncultured Bacteroides sp. | reverse complement strand
AGGTAAAAAACATTTGAATAAAACAAGAAATATATTTATTAATAGGACGCCTCCTGAATACTTGTCCCGAACATAGATTAGGAGAACCCGTTTCAGGAAATAGGGCTCAAGGTGAACCCTGAACCTTGGTGAACCCTAACCCGAAATATTGAAAACATAAAATACTGATAAATAAGTAATTATAATAAAATAAAAAGAAGAGAAGAAAAATTGCATCTATCTCATACTTCTTCCCAAAGAGGTCGAAAAAAGGATTTTTCCTCTCCGATTTTCTGCTTTTTCAATTAAGAATTAAACTTATAAATTTAATTAGCAATTATTACTTAAATCAACAATTAGCGTTCAGCGGTTAGCGATAAGTGTGGCGGGTGGCGGACGGAGGATGAAGAAGGAAAAACGGTATTGTTTGGGATTGCAGACAAGGATGTTTTAAGGGCAAACGTGGTTGCTTTCGAGGCCAAACAATGCTATTTCTTTGATCCGGATAAATCGAACTGCTCTTTTTTCATCCATTCTTTATGTTGGCATGTGCTTTCCGCTACCAGCGCGCATCGGAACTTTCGCTAATGAAGACAACCTTACTTCGCAACTGAAAGTGTAGTGCAGTTTATGGGTTTACCTAATACCCTTTCCCGAACAAGACAATTACACCCACAATCGTTTTTCTTTTCCTTAAATAAAGAAAATCGCGGCGCACGTCTTCATTATCTCGCAAAACACCTATTTTTGCGACCGACAACCATTAATGAAGAGACCCGCCATGTCAAAAATGCGATTCTTTGCCCTGCAAGAACTGGCCAACCGCCAACCGCTCGAGGTAACCGCACCCTCCAACCGGCTGTCCGACTACTACGGCAGCCATGTTTTCGACCGTAAAAAGATGCGCGAATACCTGCCCAAGGAGGCTTACAAGGCCGTGACGGACGCCATGGAGAAGGGTACGCCCATCAGCCGCGAGATGGCCGACCTGATTGCCAACGGCATGAAGAGCTGGGCGAAGTCGCTCAACGTCACCCACTACACGCACTGGTTTCAGCCCTTGACGGACGGCACAGCGGAGAAGCACGACGGATTCATCGAACTGGGCGAAGACGTCGAAGTGATTGAACGCTTCTCGGGCAAACTGCTCGTCCAGCAAGAGCCGGACGCCTCGTCGTTCCCCAACGGGGGCATCCGCAATACTTTCGAAGCCCGCGGGTACACGGCGTGGGACGTGTCTTCGCCCGCCTTCGTGGTAGACGCCACGCTCTGCATCCCCACCATCTTCATCTCCTACACCGGCGAGGCGCTCGACTACAAGACCCCACTACTCAAAGCCCTTGCCGCAGTGGACAGGGCTGCCACAGACGTATGCCAGCTCTTCGACAAGAACGTGACGCGCGTCCACACCAACCTCGGTTGGGAGCAGGAATACTTCCTGGTAGACCTTGCGCTGTACAACGCCCGTCCCGACCTCTGCTTGACGGGACGTACCTTGATGGGGCACCCCTCGGCCAAAGACCAGCAACTGGAAGACCACTACTTCGGCTCCATCCCACCGCGGGTGACGGCCTTCATGAAAGAGCTCGAGATAGAATGCCACAAGTTGGGCATCCCCGCCAAAACCCGCCACAACGAGGTGGCTCCCAACCAGTTCGAGCTGGCACCCATATTCGAGAACGCCAACCTGGCCAACGACCACAACCAGCTGGTCATGGACCTGATGAAACGCATCGCGCGCAAACACAAGTTCGCCGTATTGCTGCACGAGAAGCCATACAGCGGCGTCAACGGCTCGGGTAAGCACAACAACTGGTCGCTCTGCACCGACACGGGTGTCAACCTCTTTGCGCCGGGCAAGAACCCCAAGGGCAACATGCTCTTCCTCACCTTTCTGGTCAATGCACTGATGATGGTATACAAGAACCAAGACCTGCTGCGCGCCTCCATCATGAGTGCCGGGAACAGCCATCGCCTGGGAGCCAACGAGGCGCCGCCCGCCATCCTGTCTATCTTTCTTGGCAGGCAACTCTCTTCCATCCTCGACGAGATAGCCCGACAGATAAGCGACAGCAAGACGATGACTTCGGAAGAAAAGACAACGCTGAAGCTGGGTATCGGGCGCATCCCCGAAATTCTGCTCGACACCACCGACCGCAACCGCACGTCTCCCTTCGCCTTCACCGGCAACCGGTTTGAGTTCCGCGCCGCAGGCTCGTCGGCCAACTGCGCCGCCGCCATGATTGCCATCAATGCCGCCATGGCCAGTCAGTTGAACGAGTTCAAAGTGTCCATCGACAAGCTGATGGAAGAGGGTGTAGGCAAGGACGAAGCCATCTTCCGCATCCTCAAAGAGACCATCATCGCCTCGGAACCCATCCGCTTCGAGGGCGACGGCTATTCCGAACAATGGAGGGAAGAAGCCGCCCGCCGCGGACTGACCAACATCTGCCACGTACCCCAAGCCTTGATGCACTACATGGACAACCAGTCCCGCTCCGTCCTCATCGGCGAGCACATCTTCAACGAGACCGAACTTGCCGGCCGGTTGGAGGTGGAGCTGGAGAAATATACCATGAAAGTACAGATAGAAAGCCGCGTATTGGGCGACCTCGCCATCAATCACATCGTGCCTACGGCGGTCGCCTACCAGAATCGCCTGCTGGAAAATCTGCGCGGCCTGCGAGAAACCTTCTCTCCCGAAGAATACGAAGTACTCAGCGCCGACCGCAAAGAACTTGTACGCGAGATATCCAACCGTGTCACTGCCATCAAGACACAAGTACGCCAAATGACCGAAGCCCGGAAAGTGGCCAACCACATGGATAACCATAAGGACCGGGCTTTCGCGTACGAAGAGACTGTACGCCCCTACTTAGAAAGCATCCGCAATCACATCGACCACCTTGAGATGGAGGTCGACGACGAAATTTGGCCGTTGCCCAAGTATAGGGAGCTACTGTTCACCAAATGACGCATGCGCATCTTTTTACCTCATTCATGCAATTATTAATTTATTCTTTCTACATTTGCGCAATATAGCACGGTTTCACAGCAGTTATGGTAAAAATAAACTTATCTGAAATCAATGTTCCCGCGTTGATTGCCGACATGTGGCAGCCTCTGAATGAAGAGCAGCGAGCGTTCCTCGCAGACCACTTCACTCTCCGGAATTACAAGAAAAACGAACTCGTCCATTGCGAGGGCGAGACTCCCGCCTATCTGATGTGTTTGCTGAGCGGCAAGGTAAAAATCTACAAAGAAGGCGTAGGAGGCAGAAGCCAAATTATCCGCATGATTAAGCCTGTGGAATACTTCGGTTACCGTGCATATTTTGCCAAGGAGAACTACGTGACTGCCGCCGCCGCTTTCGAACCGTCCGTCATCTGTTTTATTCCGATGACGGCCGTCACAACGTTGGTCAGCCAAAACAACGATCTTGCCATGTTCTTCATCAAGCAACTCTCCATCGACCTGGGCATTGCCGACGAACGAACGGTCAACCTCACACAGAAGCACATCCGCGGACGATTGGCGGAATCTCTGTTGTTCCTCAAAGAAAGCTATGGACTGGAAGAGGATGAGTCTACCCTAAGCATATACCTCTCCCGCGAGGACTTGGCCAACTTGTCGAACATGACCACTTCCAATGCCATCCGCACCCTGTCGCAATTCGCCACAGAGCGCCTCATTACCATCGACGGACGCAAAATCAAGATTATAGATGAGGAAAAGCTGAAAAGAATAAGTAAAATAGGATAGGCGTTGCAGGACTCTTCATCTCGGATAAATTGCTTTCTTTTCTAAAAAGATAAACAGAACCTTTGTTCATATCGATTAAAAGACGTATTTTTGTGCCCGATTATTCCGCACCGGGTTCGACCAAGTGCTTTCTAAGTGATTAGAGACCACCCGACGGAGCTAACTTATACATTATATATAAATGTACGCTATTGTAGAAATCAACGGTCAGCAGTTCAAGGCAGAGGCTGGCAAAAAGCTATTCGTACACCACATTCAGGATGCTGAAAACGGTGCGACGGTAGAATTTGACAAAGTACTTTTGGTAGACAAAGACGGCGCTATCACCGTAGGCGCTCCGACAGTAGAAGGAGCCAAAGTGGTTTGCCAGATTGTATCGAACTTGGTAAAGGGCGATAAAGTGCTAATCTTCCATAAGAAAAGAAGAAAAGGCTATCGCAAGCTGAACGGTCATCGGCAGCAATTCACAGAGTTAACAATCACGGAAGTAGTAGCTTAATCCATTAAAAAGTAATAAGAAGAAAATGGCACATAAGAAAGGTGTCGGCAGTTCGAAGAACGGCCGCGAATCACACAGCAAAAGATTAGGCGTTAAGATATTCGGCGGAGAGGCTTGCAAGGCAGGCAACATCATCGTTCGTCAAAGAGGTACTGAATTCCATCCGGGCAATAACCTCGGCATGGGCAGCGACCACACTCTTTACGCCCTGGTAGATGGAACCGTAAAGTTCAAAGTAGGCAAAGAAGACAGACGCTACGTGTCTGTGATTCCGGCCGAAAGCGCAGAGGCATAAGTTCTCTGCCCCGAGAAACAGGAGAAGGGATGCAGACCGGCAAGGTTCGCATCCCTTTCTTTCAAAATAATGAGAAAAACATAACAACAGAAGATTTAGAAGGATATGCTCACCATCAAACAGATTACGGACAACACCGAAGCGGTGATTGGCGGACTGGAAAAGAAACATTTCAAAAATGCCCCAAAGACTATCGACCAAGTATTGACTCTGAACGACAAGCGGAAAAGCGCTCAAGCCGCCCTCGACAAGAACCTGGCGGAAGTCAACTCCCTCTCCAAGTCCATCGGCATGTTGATGAAAGAGGGCAAAAATCAAGAAGCCGAGGCAACCAAGACCCGTGTGGCCGAGCTGAAAGAAGCCAATAAAGAGCTGCAAGCAGAGATGGACCGTGCAGCGGACGACCTGCAGACACTACTCTACACCATCCCCAACATTCCGTACGAAGAAGTGCCCGAAGGAGCAGGTGCCGAGGATAACGTGGTAGTGAAAACCGGTGGCATGGAAACCCCACTCCCCCAAGACGCCTTGCCTCACTGGGAACTGGCTAAGAAGTACGACCTCATAGACTTTGACCTCGGAGTGAAAATCACCGGAGCCGGATTCCCCGTATATAAAGGAAAGGGAGCACAGCTGCAACGTGCCCTCATCAACTTCTTTCTGGACGAGGCGCGTGCATCCGGCTACATCGAGGTGATGCCACCCACCGTGGTAAACGCTGCCTCAGGATACGGCACCGGCCAACTACCCGACAAGGAGGGACAAATGTATCACTGCCAAATAGACGACCTCTACCTCATCCCTACCGCCGAAGTTCCCGTGACGAACATCTACCGTGACGTCATACTGGACGAAAAACAGCTTCCCATCAAGAACTGTGCCTACACCCAGTGCTTCCGCCGCGAGGCCGGTTCGTACGGCAAGGATGTACGCGGCCTGAACCGCCTGCATGAATTCTCCAAAGTAGAACTGGTACGCATCGACAAGCCCGAACACAGCAGGCAGTCGCACCAAGAAATGTTGGAA
>CAUUOT010000093.1:0-5624 GCA_963546815.1 uncultured Bacteroides sp. | reverse complement strand
AGTGTTGATCTCACGTCCTATCTCTTGGGCGATGAAGCCCAGTTTCTTTCCTTGTCCGCTTCCGTCCTCCAAGGTGTGTATGAAGTATTTCAGGTGATTGCCGAGGCGTTGCTTCTCCTCGTTCACGTCCAGTTTTTCGATGTAATAGATGAGTTCCTGCTCCAGACGGTTTTTATCATAATCCACGTTTAGAGTCTTCTCTAAGGCGTCAATGATACGTTCTTTTACCTTGACGGTGCGTTCTTTCTCGTACGGTGCAATGGTTCCGAGCAGATGGGTGATATTGGCTATCTTCTCACGGAACTTCTTTTCGAGTGCGGCGCCTTCCTGTTTGCGGAAATCTACCAACGAGTCAATGGCTTCTTCCACAGTTCGATGCACTGCCGTCCACTCTTCGTCGCTCAAGTCCTCCGTTTCGTTCTTGGTCATTACGTCCGGCATCCGGAGCAATGTAGAGAACCAGTCTTCCGGCTGAGGGATGCCCAACGTTTCGGACAGACGCTTGATACGTTCGTAGTAAGCAGCCATCAGTTCCTGATTGATAGGGGTGGCAAGCTGTTCAGCGTTTTTCTTCTCAATCCAAAGGCAGAGATCCACCTTTCCGCGCTCCAACGCCTTGGCTATCTCGTTACGGATTTCTATCTCTTTCTCCCGATAAGGGGGGGCTATGCGGGCGGAAAGATCCATCGTTTTACTGTTGAGCGACTTGATTTCGACATACACTTTCTTATCAGGCAGTTCAGCAGTGGCTTTGCCATAGCCTGTCATAGATTGTATCATGATATTACAGTTTTGTGCAAAAGTACGGGATTATTTCCTAAAGACGGTGATTCCGAACAATTATTTAAGGCTCTTGCCCATTCCTTGGCTACCAGTGTTTTTCATCACAATGAAATCTATATTCATGAATTAAAGTCTTATCTTTGCGCCCTATAAGGGTAGGATGTGATAATGCTTGTTTAACGTAGAATCGGAGTTTTGTCTGTTTGTGACCATGAAGAAGTCCAATTTGTGCATTGGAGCAGAGGCATAGTGTATTACTTGGGAAAATGTCGAATAAAATAAATAATCTATGATAAATATTGATGGCGAAGCGCTGATACGATATAAAGGAGTGGAAATACGCCAACAGGAGTTATGTGTGCTTGATGACGTGAACATCGAATTTCATAAAGGCGAATTTGTGTATTTAATCGGCAAGGTAGGGTCTGGTAAAACAAGTTTGCTCAAGACTTTCTATGGCGAATTGGACGTTACGTCGGGCGAGGCTTTTGTACTGGGATATGACATGCTTCATATCAAACGAAAACATATTCCACAATTACGTCGCAAGCTGGGCATTGTTTTTCAAGATTTCCAGCTGATGACAGATCGTACAGTGTATGACAACCTTTCGTTTGTTCTTCGTGCCACGGGTTGGAAAAACAAGAATGAGATAAAAGACCGCATCGATGAAGTCTTAGAACTTGTAGGCATGACTAACAAGGGTTATAAGTTACCCAATGAACTTTCGGGTGGTGAACAGCAACGTATTGTGATTGCTCGTGCCGTACTTAATTCTCCCCAGATAATTCTTGCGGACGAACCCACGGGAAACTTTGACCCGGAAACAGGATACGCCATAACCGAGCTGTTGCACCGCATCAGTGATGCCGGTTCCTTAGTCGTGATGACAACGCACAATCTGCAGTTATTGAAAAAGTTTCCGGGTAATGTCTATCGCTGCATAAATCGTTCGATGATGGATGTCACCATGGAATATGCTGTTCCTGCATCGACAGAAGAATGACATGAACAGAATTTATATATCAAACTAAATTATAGAAACAAAATGAAAGTGTTAAAGTTTGGAGGAACTTCGGTAGGTTCGGCAATCCGAATGAAAGAAGTGGCCAAATTGATTACCGATGGTGAACGTAAAATAGTGGTGCTTTCCGCTATGTCAGGAACCACCAACACGTTGGTTGAGATTTCGGACTATCTGTACAAGAAAAATCCGGAAGGGGCCAATGAGATTATCAACAAACTGGAAAGTAAATATCGCCAGCATATTGAGGAACTTTTCTCTACTCCGGAGTATAAGCAGAAAGGCAATGAGCTCATAAGATTTCATTTTGACTATATCCGTTCTTTTACCAAGGATCTTTTTACATTGTTTGAAGAGAAGGTAATCTTAGCTCAGGGCGAGTTGATTTCTACCGCTATGATGAACTATTACCTGCAAGAAAGTGGCGTACAGTCGGTTTTGCTTCCGGCTTTGGAATATATGCGTACGGATAAGAATGCAGAGCCAGACCCCATTTACATTAAAGAGAAATTACGAGTTCAGCTGGAATTGCATCCTGATGTCGGTATCTATATCACTCAGGGATATATTTGTCGTAATGCTTATGGCGAAATAGATAATCTGCAGCGTGGAGGCAGTGACTATACTGCATCTTTGATTGGGGCGGCAATCAATGCGTCAGAGATTCAGATATGGACGGATATCGACGGTATGCATAACAATGATCCGCGGATTGTGGACAAGACTGTCCCCGTGCGTCATCTCCACTTTGAAGAGGCTGCCGAACTGGCCTATTTTGGCGCGAAGATTTTGCATCCTACCTGTATTCAGCCGGCTAAATATGCCAATATCCCCGTGCGTTTGCTTAATACGATGGAACCGGCTGCCCCTGGTACCTTGATTTCGAATGATACAGAGAAAGGTAAAATCAAGGCCGTAGCTGCTAAAGATAATATTACGGCCATCAAAATTAAGTCCAGCCGTATGTTGCTTGCGCATGGTTTCTTGCGTAAGGTGTTCGAGATATTCGAAAGCTATCAGACTTCCATCGACATGATTTGTACATCAGAGGTGGGTGTGTCAGTATCTATCGATGACGTCAAACACCTCAACGAGATTTTGGACGACTTGAAGAAATATGGCACGGTGACAGTGGATAGCGGTATGTGTATTATTTGCGTAGTAGGTGATCTGGAATGGGAGAATATAGGCTTTGAGGCCAAAGCGTTGGATGCTATGCGTGACATTCCCGTTCGGATGATTTCTTTCGGCGGAAGTAATTATAACATCTCTTTCCTTATTCGTGAGAGCGATAAAAAAGCGGCACTTCAATCGCTTAGCAATGCTTTGTTCAACGAAGAACAATCATAGAAATGAAAGGAACATTCCCCATCAATAAATTCTATGAGTTGCATACACCTTTTTATTACTATGATGTGAAGGTATTGCGCAATACGCTTGCCTGTATTCAGGCAGAAATTGCAAAGTATAGCAACTATTTGGTACACTATGCCGTAAAGGCAAATGCTAATCCTAAAGTACTTAGTATTATCCGCGAAAACGGCCTTGGCGCCGATTGCGTGAGCGGCGGTGAAATCCGTGCAGCTATTAAGGCAGGTTTCCCTGCCGATAAAATAGTGTTTGCAGGAGTTGGCAAGGCCGACTGGGAGATTGATTTGGGGCTGGAGTATGATATCTTTTGCTTCAATGTAGAATCTATTCCTGAATTGGAAAATATCAATGAGCTGGCGGCGGCCAAAGGAAAAGTAGCCAATATCGCTATCCGCATCAATCCCAACGTAGGCGCTCATACCCATGCCAATATTACGACCGGACTGGCTGAGAATAAGTTCGGCATCAGCATACAAGATATAGACGCTGTTGTCGATATTGCACGAGGAATGAGGAATATACACTTCATCGGATTACATTTTCATATAGGTTCTCAGATAGTGGATATGGGAGATTTCGTGGCTTTGTGCAATCGCATCAATGAATTGCAGGATAGGTTGGAAGCTCGTCATATCCGTATCGAACATGTCAATGTGGGTGGTGGATTGGGAATCGATTATAGCCATCCCAACCGCCAACCCATACCGGATTTCCGAAGCTATTTCGAAACATACAACACCCACCTGAAACTACGCCCTTACCAGATACTTCATTTCGAACCGGGACGTTCCGTAGTAGGGCAGTGCGGCTCTTTACTATCACGAGTACTATATGTAAAACAGGGCGTCAACAGGCAGTTTGCCATTTTGGATGCCGGTATGACCGACTTGATTCGTCCAGCACTCTATCAAGCGTTTCATAAGATTGAGAATATCACGTCGGACGAGGAGATGCAGACCTACGATGTGGTAGGCCCTATTTGCGAATCGTCCGATGTGTTTGGCAGGGCTATCGATTTGAACAAAGTGAGGCGCGGAGATTTCATCGCTTTTCGTTCGGCAGGGGCCTACGGCGAAATGATGGCCTCGGGGTATAATTGTCGGGAGTTGCCGCAGGGATATACTTCGGACGAATTGATATAGACGTCTTGTTGGGGGGCTTGCCGCAAGACAAGCGAGTTAAATACGCTGTAAAATGAATAAGATGTATATTCTCTTGTTACTTTTGCTACAGTTCTATTTTAATTGATATGATTATGATTACAGAAAAATTACAGAATGCGATTAACGGACAGATTACCGCCGAGCTGTGGTCGTCCAATCTTTATTTGGCAATGTCTTTCTACTTGGAGAAAGAGGGTTATTGCGGGATGGCTTCTTGGATGAGGAAACAGTCTTCTGAAGAGAAAGCGCACGCTTGCGAAATGGCTTCTTATATCATTAAACGTGGCGGTAAGGCCAAATTGGATAAGGTAGATGTCGTCCCCAATGACTTTGGAACTCCGTTGGAAGTCTTCGAGCAGGCTTATGAACACGAATGCCGGATATCTAAGATGATTGATGAGCTGGTAGATGTGGCAGCTTCGGAAAAAGACAAGGCCACGCAAGACTTCCTGTGGGGATTCGTTCGCGAGCAGGTAGAAGAAGAAGCTACCGCTGCCGGCATCGTGGATATGATAAAGAAAGCCGGTACAACGGGGATTTTCTTTGTAGACGCAAAGCTGGGAGAACGTAAATAAATTGAAGTCCCGGTAGATTTCTTATAATTAAAGATAAAGGCCCTATCATTTCTCTGATAAAAGAGTATGATAGGGCCTTTTATATGAACTATATATGAGTTTCACCCCCTTTATTTAGGATGGAACTTAGTTCCCAATACAAGTGAAGCCACTTCCCAATACGAGTGAGGTGGCCTCAGTTGTATTGGGAAGTGGCTTCACTCTATGGGCGAAAAATGAAGTGCATCTTATTTTAAGACGCTCAATTCTTTACCGACCTTGATAAATGCGGCGATACATTTGTCAAGATGCGCTTTTTCGTGTCCGGCCGAAATTTGTACGCGAATGCGTGCCTGGCCTTTGGGCACAACCGGGTAGTAAAAGCCGGTTACATAAATGCCTTCTTCCTGCATGCGGGCGGCATAAACCTGCGACAGTTTGGCGTCGTACAACATCACGGCGCAGATGGCGCTTTGTGTGGGTTTGATGTCGAATCCGGCGGTAGTCATCTTGTCACGGAAATAGTTTACGTTCTCTACTAGTTTGTCATGCAAGGCATTGCTTTCTTTCAGCAGTTTGAATACTTCGAGGCTGGCCCCGATGATGCCCGGTGCCAATGAGTTGGAAAACAGATACGGACGGCTGCGCTGACGCAACATGTCGATAATCTCTTTACGTCCGGTAGTGAAGCCGCCCAAAGCTCCACCAAAGGCTTTCCCCAAAGTGCCT
>CAUUOT010000092.1:0-5625 GCA_963546815.1 uncultured Bacteroides sp. | reverse complement strand
GTGGAAATTAAGATGATGAACCTGATGGGATATGACGCCATGACGATAGGCAATCATGAGTTCGACTTCGGGCTCGACAACATGGCTCGTTTGTTCCGCATGGCAAAATTCCCGGTCGTTTGCTCCAACTATGAGGTGACAGGCACGGTTCTCGAAGGATTGGTGAAGCCTTATATCATCTTGAAGCGTGGGCATATGAAAATCGGTATCTTCGGATTGTCCCCGAGATTGAAAGGGTTGGTGCAGGCCGCAAAATGCGAGGGAGTAGTATATAAAGACCCGATAGCCGCCGCACAGCAGATGACCGATCTTCTCCGGGAAAAGGAAGGCTGTGACGTTGTGATATGTCTGTCACATTTGGGTATACGGAGTTTGGAACCGGAAGATGTATCCGACGAGAACTTGATAGGCAAGATACACGGCATCGACCTCATCCTGGGCGGACACTCCCACACCTTTATGGAAAAGCCGACGATGTATCAGGATGCCGAGGGCAAGAGTGTCCCTCTGTTGCATTCGGGTAAGAATGGTATTTATGTAGGCGAAGTAGTGCTTACTTTAACGAATAAGTAACAATCAGCCAACATCTTAAAAACAGAATAAACAGTATCATGAAAACAATCATACGTCCCTTGTGGATTCTTGTTTCCATCCTTGTTTTCCTTTCCGTAACACTTTCGATTCATGCTCAGATGGCAACTCCTCCATTTCTGCCTTCGGATGCAGACGGTCGATGCCGACAGTGGGTAGACTCCGTCCTCTCCGGCTTGAGTTTACATGAGAAAGTAGGACAGCTCATCGTTGCCACCATTCCGGCTAAAGCGGATGAAGCCACGAAAAAGCGCATAAGCGAATGCGTGAAGAAATACAAAGTGGGCGGTTTGCTCTTTTCCGAAGGCACACCCGAGGAACAAGCCATTCTGACCAACATCGCCCGGAAGGAAGCCAAAGTACCCGTTATGATTACTTTCGACGGAGAGTGGGGGCTGTCGATGCGGTTGAAGGGTAGTCCGGAGTATCCTCGCAACGCTGCTTTGGGGTGTATCGAGGACAATAGTTTGATTGAAGAGTACGGTCGTGAGGTGGCTCGTCAGCTTCACGAATTGGGAGTACACGTCAATTTCGCACCCGTTGCAGACGTCAATACCAATCCGTCGAATCCCGTGATACATGTGCGCTCCTTTGGCGAGAACCCGTATAAAGTAGCCGAGAAGGTCGTGGCTTACAGTCGCGGACTGGAAAGTGGGGGCATCCTCTCCGTGTGCAAGCATTTTCCCGGACACGGAGATACGGATGTGGATTCGCATAAGGCGCTTCCTACTTTGTATTACGACCGTGCACGACTGGACAGTATTGAGCTCTATCCTTTCAAGGAGATGGTGCGTGAAGGATTGGGAGGCGTCATGGTCGGCCATCTGCGAGTGCCCGCCCTGGAGCCGGACAGGATAACTTCTTCTTCCTTATCACGCAGTGTGGTTACCGGTCTGCTGAAAGATGAACTCGGATTTAAGGGATTGGTCTTTACCGATGCGCTGGATATGAAAGGCGTATCCATGGTGCCGCAGGTTACCACCAAGGCTTTGCTGGCCGGTAACGACATGTTGCTGTCTCAGTTTAACGTGAGGAATGCCGTGCACGAACTGACGGAGGCGGTGGCATCGGGCAGGTTGAGCAAGAAAGAGCTGGACGGCAAGTGCCGCAAGGTGTTGACGTATAAATATTTGTTGGGTCTGAGAAAACATCAACCACCGCTTCAGGTCAGCGGGATGAGCTACCGCATCGATACGGAAGAAGCCCGTGCTTTGGCCACCAAGTTGCGCTGCTCGGCTGTTACGGTATTGAACAATGAATTCGATGTACTTCCGCTGGCTTCGACAAAAGGGGACATCGCCATCCTCAGTATAGGGAAGAAAGATCTGGATATTCCTTTCGCTGAACGTATGAAGAAGTATGCCGGCATTGTCCGTTTCTATCTGCCTTGGAATGCCGATGAGGCTGCCAAGCAATTTGTTGCTCACCGGTTGACTACCTATCGTCGTGTGATTATCAGCATCAATGGCGCTACCAATATCAGCGGCAAGGATGTTTCTTTTCTGGAAAAGCTGAATTTACCAGCTCCGTTGGTCTATACTTTCTTCACCTCTTATCGCACGTTACAACCGATGACAGCGGCGCTTGCCAAGTCGAGTGCCGTAATATTGGCACATTCCGCCGAGGCAGATGTGCAGGAATATGTAGCGGATGTGCTCTTTGCCAAGAAACCCGCAGGAGGTAAGCTATCAATGAGCATCGGCGAACTTTTCCCGGCAGGGACGGGATGCGTAATTGAACCGGGCATGACGCCGGTAAAAGTTGTCCCCGAAGATTATGGCTTGAAGTCGTATGTGCTGAAAGATATAGACGGCATTGTGCTGAAAGGCTTGGCGGCGGGCGCCTACCCCGGATGTCGCGTACTGGTGTGGAAGAACGGCCAGCCGATATACGACAAAGGCTTCGGTACCCATTCGGACAAGGATACTGCGACGGTCCGCCCTTCCGACCTTTTCGACTTGGCTTCTATGACGAAGACCACCGCCACACTGCTTGCCGTGATGAAACTGTACGACGAAGGCAAGATAAAACTGGACGGTAAACTCTCCGCTTACCTGCCTTTTCTACACGACAGCGACAAACGGAACATCACCATTCGTGAATTGCTCCTGCACCAGTCCGGACTACCTGCCTACATCCGCTTCTATCAAGACCTCATCGACCCCAATACCGTGCACGGCCCGTATTCGCAGAGTTGGCAGGACAAGTGGCACCGCACCCGGATAAGCGAGCACAGCTACTATTGCTCTGACTTCAGCTTTAAGGAAGAGATGGTGTCTCGCAGTCAGACGCCCACACATAGCCTGCACATGGCAGACAGCATGTGGCTGAATAAGGACTTCAAACACACCATCCTCCGGCAAATAGCCAAATGCCGGCTCAATGGCAAGCGATACGTGTACAGCGACCTGGGCTTCGTACTGCTGCAACAAGTGGTAGAAGCAGTATCCGGCCTGCCCATGGACGCTTATCTTGCCAAAGAGTTTTACGCTCCGATGGGATTGCAGCGCACCATGTTCCTACCCTTGAATGCCTTCACAAAGGCGGAAATCATGCCGACCGCCGCTAACGATTTCCTGCGCCGACAGGATATCTGCGGGTATGTACACGACGAAACGGCCGCTTGCATGGGCGGAGTATCGGGTAACGCCGGCCTGTTCTCCACTGCCGAAGAGGTGGCGAAGATTTATCAGATGTTACTCGACGGAGGGGAGTTCGGCGGCAAACGTTTCTTGAGCGAAGCCGCCTGTCGCTTGTTCACCACCGAAAAATCCGCCATCAGTCGCCGTGGTCTGGGGTTCGACAGACCGGACACACCGGCGGCAAAGAGCAATCCGTGTGCCCCTTCCGCCCCGAAGTCAGTATACGGACATACCGGCTTTACCGGCACCTGCGTTTGGGTAGATCCGGACAACAGACTGATTTACATCTTCCTCAGCAATCGCCTTTGCCACAACGTCTGGAACACGAAGTTGGGCGACATGCACATCCGGAAGGATATACAAGAACTGATTTACAAGGCGCTGTCCCCCTCTTCCCTCTCCCTAAATTAGATTGACGTAAAAGTCTAAAGAACCTTTTTCCAGAAAATCAGGCTACTTCTTCGACAATCCGAATTTGATAAAAAAATAGCCTGAATTGGGCATATAAAAGAGAGGCAGCTCTGACTAACGTTAGTCGGAGCAGGGGCCCTATTGGAGCGGTGTAAAACGTCGTTGGGAAGTCATGCATCACGCCGTTGGGAAGTCATACCCAACGACTTCCCAACGACACTTCCAGCCTCTTTGGGAAGTCATTATGCCTTTGTCGATGAGGGCCGGTGAGCGTCCTCTTTTTCATCGCTGGCTTATATCGAATTCAGGTTTCGACAAAAACGATACTATCGTTTTACCTAAAAAGTCGAGCTCGAGCTTAGCGGCAAAATAAGACAAAAAAAGGACGCAGATTTTCAGAAGTGCATGCCGCGCAATTACAGTGCGCGTGCTTGTACAAATTTCCAAAAATCTGCGTCCGACGGGTGTCTTCACCCGGTAGAAAAGCTTCTGAGCTACTTCACTTGAATTACCAGATACTTAGATACGCTCCAGAATTTCTTCGGATTGGTAATCTTCAATATCAGCAATCCTTTGTCATCTTTCTCGAAAGCATAAGTCCCGGCCGGGTGAGTGGTCAGCAATTCCGCACTCTTGGAATACAGCTTGATTTCCTTTGTAGTGCGAATGTCTACCTGTGTAAAGTAGTCCTTATTGACATCCTCTTCCTTCAGTACGTCGCCTTTCTTAAGAATATTCTGGTCTTTCAACTCTTTCTTTGTGCCAAAGACGAACCAGCCGGCATTGAGTGCCTTGTCCTGCTCGGCCACCGTCTTTGCTTTTGCGTCATTTTCGGCAGAAAGCAGTTCCTTGTCGGCATTCAAGCTAACGACAGCCGCATCCAATTCCTGAACACGGATATTCTTGGAAGCCAGCTCGGCTTGCAGTTCTTCGATGTGTTGCGTCTTCGCTGCCAGTTCGCGGGTCAGCGCCTCCACGGCCTTCTTCAACTGTGCAGAGCTGTTCTTGCTATTCTTGAGCATGGATTGCAACTTCACGATTTGCTCTTTGTTTTCCTCCATTTGCTTGCGAATAAACTCAATGTCCGAAGCTATCTGCTGTTTGGCGTTCACAGAACCTTCGGCCACTGCGCCACGCTGCAATTCCACCCGGCCTTCGGCGGCATTTATTTGACGGAACCCTTCTGATATGTTGTTGAAAGTGCCCATCATCTCGTCCAGTTCAGCATTACGCTGTGTCAGTTCCATCAAGAGAGAATCATTTTCAGCTTTCAGCCGGTCTTTGCTACTACCGGAAAAGCTATCGCACGAGGCCATAACGGCCGTGCACACAATTAAAACTACCAACTTTTTCATACGCTTTTGTTTTACGTTTTTGTTAATGAAGTTATTTAATCGTCTATTCTTAATCGTTTATTCCTGCCACTACAATCACAATCTCACCGCGCGGCCCGCTCATGCTGAAGTGCTCTGTCAGTTCGGCAAGTGTACCGCGCACCGTCTCTTCATGAATTTTGGAAATTTCACGTGAGACGGACGCCAAGCGTTCGCTGCCGAAATATTCGGCAAACTGCCCCAAAGCCTTCACCAGCCTGTGAGGAGACTCGTAAAAGACCATAGTGCGATGTTCCTCTACCAATGCCTTCAGACGCGTCGTACGCCCTTTCTTCTGCGGAAGGAAGCCCTCAAAACAAAATTTCTCGTTCGGCAATCCGGAAACCACCAACGCCGGGACAAAAGCCGTTGCACCGGGCAAGCACTGCACCTCGATGCCATTGCGGACACATTCGCGCACCACCAGAAAACCGGGGTCGGATATTCCCGGAGTACCGGCATCCGAAATCAAAGCCACCGTTTGTCCTCCTTTTATCCTATCGACAACCTGTTCCACCATCCTGTGTTCATTAAACTTATGATGAGGCTGCATGGCATTCTTTATCTCAAAATGTTTCAACAATATCCCGGAAGTGCGCGTATCTTCG
>CAUUOT010000091.1:0-5662 GCA_963546815.1 uncultured Bacteroides sp. | reverse complement strand
CTACGCTGGTTGTCAACCGTCTGCGTTCTCAGTTGAAGATATGTGCCGTGAAGGCTCCGGGCTTTGGCGACCGTCGTAAAGAAATGCTTGAAGACATTGCCGTGCTGACCGGCGGCGTAGTCATCAGCGAAGAGAAAGGACTGAAGCTGGAACAAGCTACCATCGAAATGCTGGGTACTGCCGACAAGGTGACCGTATCTAAGGACAACACCACGATTGTGAACGGTGCCGGCGAAAAGCAGAACATCAAAGAGCGCTGCGAACAAATCAAGGCTCAGATTGCCGCTACCAAGTCCGATTACGACAGAGAGAAGTTGCAGGAGCGTCTGGCTAAATTGTCGGGCGGTGTAGCTGTACTCTACGTAGGCGCAGCTTCCGAAGTGGAGATGAAGGAGAAGAAAGACCGCGTGGACGATGCACTCCGTGCTACGCGTGCTGCTATCGAAGAGGGTATCGTTGCCGGAGGTGGTGTGGCCTACATCCGTGCACTCGATGCGCTGGATGGACTTAAAGGTGACAATGCCGACGAGACGACCGGTATCGACATCATTAAGCGCGCCATCGAGGAGCCGTTGCGTCAGATTGTGGCCAATGCAGGTAAGGAAGGCGCCGTAGTGGTACAGAAAGTACGCGAGGGCAAGGGTGACTTCGGTTACAATGCCCGTACCGATGTGTACGAGAACTTGCATGCCGCCGGTGTAGTAGACCCTGCCAAAGTGACGCGTGTGGCTCTTGAAAACGCCGCTTCCATTGCAGGAATGTTCCTCACCACCGAGTGTGTGATTGTAGAAAAGAAGGAAGACAAGCCCGAAATGCCGATGGGCGCCCCCGGAATGGGAGGCATGGGCGGAATGATGTAATATCGTTTTTCCATCGATTCTAAACTGAATGTTACGAAGCCGTAATGTCGAGAGAAGACATTACGGCTTTTTTCTTTAAGAGCGTGAGCTCTTTCTTTTTTTACTCTATATTTTACTTTTATATGGAAAATGATTATCTTTAAGAACAGAAAACCTAATCAATAACTTAATTAAATCGATGTTGTTATGAAAAAAATGGAAATCGGACTGAATGCAGGAAAGGTTTGGCGTTTGCTCAGCGATAACGCCAAGTGGAAGTTCGAGGCTTTGAAAGAGAAGTCCGGACTGAATGACAGAGATTTGGGAGCCGCCTTGGGCTGGTTGGCACGCGAGGACAAGATTGAGATTCACTCGGAGGGAGACGAGCTTTGTGTCTCATTGGGGGTGAATGTATATATCGGCTAAGGGAAAAGACCGGGGTTGAACCGGCTGATGTATGAAGCGCCGGCAGAGCGGGGATAAAGACGCTTGTGTGTAGTTGCAGACGAAAAGCTCCTGACCTTCACAGGCCGGGAGCTTACACTGGGCTTTCCCTTCTTGGGGGTGAAGAGAAAGCCCTCTGAAAACAAAATGATAGAAACTTTACCCTAAAAAACTTTACTTTAAATATCTTTGTTAACTAACTCTTATGTCCTTTTGTCAGGGTGTTCACATCCCTACGGCTTTGCGCAGAGGCACGAAAGTGTATCCCTTCCGTTTCAGTGTCCGGATAGTCTTGTCCAGATATCCGTTATAGAACTTATCCGTGCGCCGGTCGTCTGTGCCGAAGTGTATCAGCATCAGGTGTCCGTTCAAGCCTTCTTTCTTTTCTACTTCCATGATTTTGTCATAGATAAATCGGCTGCTCCGGTACTTCTCGCCCATGTCCGGGGTGGTATAGTCAGCATTGCTCATGGTGCCGGGGGTATAATTGATTACTTGGATGCCCATGCTTTTCGCCCAAGCCGATATCTCTTTGTTATAATATTCGTAGGGAGGGATGTAGGCGGGTGCATCGTTGTAGTTGATACCTGCCTTGCGCAGACTTTCGTAACTCTTCAGCATATCGTCTTCGAACTCCTGACGGGTGACTAAAAGCGAGTCGCGCTTGCCCCACGGCATATATAGCAGATGACCATAACTATGGCTGCCTACGTAATGCCCTTCATCGAGCAGACGCTTCACTACCTCGGGATAAAGCTCGTAAAACTCTCCGGTGAAGAAGAAACCGCCTTTGATTCCGTGCTTCTTCAGCGTGCCGATAATGGCATCGGCGCCGTCTGCCTTGTCTGCGGCAGTGAACACGAGGGTGATTTGCTTCTTTGACGGGTCGGTACGTACAATGCCTCCGTCGACATAAACGTTTCTGTCGTGCGGAATATTCCCCTGCTTCATGCCGTCTTTCTGCATGGCGGACAGGTAGTAGGTGAGGCAAGCGGTTCCGTCCATGGTCGGCTCGTTGGTAGAGTAGTCATGGATGGCGTCGTGATAGACCATCATCTCCGGCTGGAAGCGTTCGTAGTCTTGTCCGGGAGTTCCCGGTATTCCTGTCATGTTGACACCCCGCAGGCTCTGGAAGATGGTACGATAGACGGGGCCATCTACCAAGCCTCCGGTGGTATTGCCCACGCCCGCGTTCAGTAGCGAAGAATGAGGTTGTGAGGGATAATCTCCATAGAGGGGGAGTTCTACTATCATGCTGGTTCCCCACGGATTGCAGCCGAATAGCCAGTCGCGCAAAGAGGCCTCCATCTCGGCATAAGTATTGTCTCCGGTCACCTCGCGATACAGTCGGCATTGGGTCAACATGGCGGTCGTGAGATTGTTTGAACACCAAATATATGGGATGCCGTGCAGAAACGGACTTTCTATTGCTTTCTCATAGGTACGCTCGATGCCCGTGCGCATGTTGCGTATGAATTCCTTGCTGATGCGTTTATCGCTAACTTTGGCAAGGTGATAGTGTCCCATATTCATGAACGGATACCATTGGTAATGACGTGCACTGTCGGCACCCATCCACGGAGTGACCGGTTCGCGGCGCCCGTATTCCAAGGCTTGGTTCAGGTATTTCTTGTCTCCGGTTGCCTTGTATAGTTCCATGGCACCCAATTCCATGTCGTCTGTCCAATTTTCTTCTTCATATATATAAGGAGAAAGGACCGAGGCGGTCTGGCATGCACCCGGTTTCTTCACGCCTTCCTGATAGGCGGCATCGGCTTTGGTGGCAATCTCAGCGGCAAACTCGGGGTCATAGTCTTTCAGAATGCTGGCACCCAGTGCAAAACAGGAAGCAAACTTACCGGCAGTGCTTGCTACCCCGGTCGTTGCATTCTTGAATTTTCCACGTACCTGCGGTTCGCCGCTGCAGAAGTAGACTGGACGCCCCTTGCCCGATCCGTAGCCATAATCTACCAAGTCTTTGTTGGGCAGGCGCATACCTGCATGGTCGCGGTCGTCGGCAATCTGATTGTATAATTCTCCCGGAGCCGGGTTCATCCGATTCAACCAATCCAATCCCCACCTTATTTCGTCTACGATGTCGGGAATGCCGTTAGCTCCTGGATGTCCGTTTGCATCGTATGCGTCATTGAACGACTCCGGATTTTCCTGAAAGGCAAACATCATCTGGTAGATGGCATTGGCCGAAGTGGTGGTATATTGCAGATAGTCCGTGGCGTCGTGCCATCCCCCGCGGACGTCTATATGTTGTCCGGTTTTGGTGGGATGATATACGATATATCCGTCGTGTACGTGGCAACTGTCTTTCAAGAACGGATTGTATCCGCAACGTTGTTGGCGCATATAGTTCAGCAGATAATCTGCCGTGCCGTTATAGATGGATGCATGGATGGGGAAACGGGGGGAGATGGCTTTCCCAGCTTTCAGGTAATAAGTTCCCGGTGTGGTGAAGTCGCTGAAGTCCAGTCGGTAGGTGCTTTTCATACTTCCCAGCTTACCGGTGTGCTTAGGCGTGGCGAAGGTACGTACCGCATTGCCCGTGAAAGCGTCGATCAATGAATAGCTTTCCACTTCGGTTTTCTCCTCACTCATAAATACCGCTACTTTGATGGATTGCGGCAGATAGCCGAGTTGGTTGATTCTAATCCATTCGTCCGCTTTGCCCGAGGAGGCGAACAAGACAAATATCGCTGTTAGAATCCAGTAGTTACTTCTCATGCCAGGGTTTTCATTTAAGGTTGGGGTTTGTAATCCGGTTGTTTGTTTGTCACAAATGAAGTGTTTTCTGCCTTTTATTGACATATTCACGGCGAATAATTAAATGATATTAAATGATACTCGTATTCTTTTAGGAATAGGCGAGCATAAACGGAAAAGAAAAGGATAAATTAAACGGTTATTTATCATTTAGTTGTATCTTAGTGGCTGACATTTTAGTTTTCGTTTACTTATTTTAGCCTGCTAAGAAACGATCTGGCTTATTGTTTGTTAATGATGGTTAGGAGATAAAACAAATAGAATATGGCATATATTGATTATTATCAGGTTCTTGGTGTAGACAAGCGTGCTTCTCAGGACGACATCAAGAAAGCATTCCGCAAACTGGCCCGTAAGTATCATCCGGACTTGAACCCCAACGACCCTACGGCTAAGGATAAGTTTCAGGCCATCAATGAGGCGAACGAGGTGCTGAGTGACCCTGAGAAAAGGAAGAAATACGACGAATATGGCGAGCACTGGAAGCATGCCGACGAGTTTGAGGCGCAGAAACGGGCGCAGCAACAAGCCGGTGCGGGAGGCTTCGGTGGCTTTGGCGGAGAAGGGTTTGGCACTGATGGAGGCGGCACGTACTGGTACTCTTCGGACGGACAGGAGTTCTCGGGGAGCCGTGCCGGAGGTTTCTCCGACTTTTTCGAGCAGATGTTCGGGCATCGGGGCGGAAGCGGAAGAACGAATGCCGGCTTCCGCGGACAGGACTATAAGGCGGAGTTGCAACTCTCTTTGAGGGATGCGGCGCAAACTCATAAACAGGTATTGACGGTGAACGACAAACAGGTACGCATCACGATTCCCGCGGGTGTGACCAATGGTCAGGAAATCAAGTTGCGGGGCTATGGCGCTCCGGGTGTCAACGGCGGTCCGGCGGGCGATTTGTACATCACGTTCGTGATACCGGACGACCCTGTGTTCAAGCGTTTGGGCGATGATTTGTACGAGGATGTCACCATCGACCTTTATACGGCTCTTTTAGGTGGAGAACAATTAGTGGATACGCTGGAAGGCAAGGTGAAGCTGAAGGTGAAACCGGAGACTCAAAATGGGACCAAGGTTCGCCTCAAAGGGAAAGGTTTTCCCGTATATAAGAAAGAGGGACAGTTTGGCGACCTCATCGTGACGTATACCGTGACGTTGCCCACGAACCTGTCGGAACAGCAGAAAGAGATGTTCCGCAAACTCCAAAGTATGAACTAAAAAGATGTAGCGCCATGCAGAACGAATTGATTATAATAAGCGAATATTGCAGCAAATGCCACATAGAACCTTCATTCATCGACATGCTGCAAGAGACCGGTTTGATAGATGTTCAAATCGAGGAAGGGGAACGCTGTCTGCTCTTTGACGATCTGCCCGATGTGGAACGTTACAGTCGTATGTACTACGATTTGTCCATCAATATGGAGGGAATAGATGCCATCCATCATTTGCTGAAACGGATGGAGGAGATGCAGAAGGAGATACATTGGCTGAGAAGCAAGCTGCGCATAAAGGAATGAAAGAAGTACAAACCCTTATTGTCTTTTTCATGGTTATAAGTTAAGAAGCAGCACATCCTGCAACAGAAACTGAAGGCACGGAATTCA
>CAUUOT010000090.1:0-5741 GCA_963546815.1 uncultured Bacteroides sp. | reverse complement strand
CCCGATAAGTGTTTCGCTGAACGAGTATGTGGATATTGCAAAGCTTTACAGTACAGCCAAGAGTAGCAGCTTTATCAACGGAACACTGGACGGGATAGTTAATCATTTGAAAAAAGAAGGTAAGCTGGTTAAGAACTGATACCTTTGCTTACGTAGTAAAAACCAAAACTGAATAGTTATGAATTTAATGACTGTATTCCTTCTGCAGGCTCCTGCCGCAGCTCAAGGGGGTGGAAGCATGATGTGGATTATGCTGATAGCTATGTTCGTTATCATGTATTTCTTTATGATTCGTCCTCAGAACAAGAAACAAAAGGAAATTGCCAATTTCCGTAAATCGCTTCAAGTGAACCAGAAAGTGATTACCGCTGGAGGCATTCATGGCGTTATCAAGGAAATCAACGACAATGACGTGGTGCTGGAAATAGCATCTAATGTAAAAGTTCGCATAGACAAGAACTCTATCTTCGTCGCAGCTGCCGACGCAAACAGCAGCCAGCCTGCCAAACAGTAAAAATGTGAACCTATGTCAGCACGTAGGTACATGCGCATATATCGAAAGATAGCCAGACAACTGAAGGACTATCTGCTTAGTGAGAGAAGCAGAGAGTTCTTCATTTTTTTATTCTTCTTCTTTGTGGCAAGCGGGTTCTGGCTGTTGCAGACGCTGGATGACGATTATGAAGCGGACTTCTCCATCCCCGTGCGGCTGAAGGGAATACCCAATAACGTCATGATTACTTCAGAACCGGAGCCAGAGCTTCGCGTCAAGGTGAAAGACAAGGGGACGGTGTTGCTCAATTATATGTTGGGAAAGAGCTTTTACCCCGTTACGCTGGATTTTACAGACTATAAAGGCGCGGATAACACCGTGCGGATTTATGCGTCGCAGTTTGAAAAGAGAGTATTGAGCCAGTTGAGTGCGTCTACCCGGTTGCTCTCTCTGAAACCTGATACGCTGGAGTACATATACGCTACGGGGACTTCCATATTAGTGCCTGTAAGGTTGAGGGGGACGGTGAGCGCCGCACGTGAGTACTACCTGTCCGACACGATATTTCACCCGGACTCCGTGTTGGTGTACGCCCCGAAGAGCGTGCTGGACACGATTGTCTTTGCCGACACCGAGCCCCTGATGTTGGAAGACATCTCGGACTCATTGAAGATGTCGGTGCCTCTGCGCGCCGGGCGGGGAGTGAAGTCGGTGCCCGCTTCCGTCGAGATGTTGCTGCCCGTGGATGTTTACACCGAGAAGACGGTGGAAGTGCCGTTGCACGGCGTCAATTTCCCCGCTGATAAGGCACTGCGGGCTTTCCCCTCGAAGGTGCAGGTCACCTTCCGGGTGGGCATGAGCCGTTTCAGGCAAATCACAGCCGCCGATTTCCACATCTATGTCTCTTACGAGGAATTGCTGCGTTCAGGTTCTGATAAATACACGGTGAAGATGAAGAATCTGCCCGAAGGTGTGAGTCAAGTGCGCTTCAATCCCGCGCAGGTGGATTTTCTGATAGAACAAGTCTCTTCCGACTATGGCAATTAGGATAGGCATCACCGGAGGAATCGGCAGCGGCAAGAGCACGGTCTCGAGGTTGCTGGAGGCGATGGGCGTCCCGGTCTACATCTCGGACACCGAGGCAAAGCGACTAACGGCCTCAGACGCCTCTGTCCGCGACAAGCTGTGCGCGCTGCTGGGCGAAGAGCTCTATGCCGGAGGCGTATTGAACAAGTCGCTGCTCGCGTCTTACCTCTTCGCCTGCCCCGAGCACGCCAAGGCCGTAAACGCCATCATCCACCCCCGTGTGAAAGAAGACTTCAGGCAATGGATGCGCCTGAACACCGCCGCGCCGATAGTAGGTTTCGAGTCGGCCATCTTGATTGAAGCCGGCTTTGCCGATGAGGTGGACGTCATAGCCTTGGTTTACGCCCCCCGCGAAGTACGCATTCGGCGGGCCATGTCGCGCGACGCCTCGCCGCGCGAGTTGATAGAGCAACGCGTCCGCAGTCAGATGAGCGATGAACGGAAGCGCCGATACGCCGATTTCATGATCGTCAACGACGAAGAAACTCCACTGATCCCCCAAGTCTGTGAAATGCTTACTCGCTGTCGTGGCTGACACTCTTTCTCCTCCTGACACATTTTATTTATAGCTTGACTGAAAAAGGCAATCGCTTCACGAGAGCGGATTGCATCGATGGTTTTGCCGGCAGATTACCTATACATATCGTCTTCAATTTGCCTTGTCTTGTCCTTTTCCGGCACTCCTTTCTCTCGCAAAGACGCCTGTTTCTTTTCTTTATTGACCTGATCTCTTGTCTTTAAGCCTTCGTTAATCAATTCACCCTCGGCTATGTCTTTGCTTAAAAGCCAATGGTAGACGTTCTGTTTGTTTACGGTGACAACGTAGGCTTGTTCGAATTTCCAGCCCAGTGTTCCCATGTAATTCATGGCATCTACCATAGACTGAAACTCCAGCTTTTTCCCATTTTCATCAACGAGGGTTTTGTAATAACGGCCATTTGTCCATACAGACCGTTGCTGGCCGAAGTCTACCTCGATAGTTACTTTACTGCTCAAGAATTTCTCTGTTCCTACAATTTCGCAATACACCCTGTGGGTATCTTGTCCCATCACATTCATACAGATGAGCACCAGCGCTGAAAGCAAATAATTTCTCATGGATATAAAAGTTAAAGTGAATATTGATATTTCTATTGGGTACGTACAAAAACCTCTGCAAAGGTAATAGCCTGACGCTTTTTTCATCCTTAGTTGAGAAAATAGTTGGGAGATGTTGCCAGAAATCGGGTTATCTGTATAGGATAGGGTTCTTGAGCCTCGTGCGTTTCTGGAACTTTCGGTTTTCGGCACAGTCGTGTCCTTTGCCTGTAAAAGCCGGGATTTCCCCGAAAGGTTGGTTGCTGATTTTCAATGATATATCAGTGGGTTGACAGAGGCTTGTGTTCAACGTGACAAACACAAGTGTCTTTCGCGTTGAATGCAAGTGTCTTTCACGTTGAATGCAAGTGTCTTTCACGTGGAATATAAGTGTCTGTCAATTGGATGAAATTCTGACCGTATAAAGCGTGTATGCCGAAGCTTATAAGGAAGCGATGTCTGGCCTTATAAGGAGGCTATACCTCACCTTATGTCTTGGGTGATGCGGGGTGCTACCGTCTGCTCACTGTATTTCCCTGATTAGTTTGGCGGGATTACCTCCTACAATGGTGTTGGGGGCTACGTCTTTGGTCACAACCGCACCGGCCGCAACAACGGCATTCTCGCCGATGGTGACGCCCGGCAGGATGGTGGCTCCCGCACCCACCCAGGCATTACGGCAAATCCGGACGGGTTTGCAGAGCAATACCTGGCGGTCATGCAGGTCGTGATTGTTAGAGATGAGCTGCACGTTGGCGGCAATCATCGCTCCCTCGCCGATGCTGATGCCACCTCGCCCCATCATCAGGCAGTTGTTCATGATGATTACTCCCTCCGCTATGTTGACTTTATGGAAACAGACACCCGTAAGTCCGGGCATCAGCCTGACGCCCCGGCCAATATTCTTTCCAAAGAGCTCGTGCACCAACGTGTCATATTCCTCGGTGTAGGGCATCGTGTGGTTCAGTCTGAAAAGCACCTGTGCCTGACGCACTCCTTCGGCATGCTCCTCCGGAGTCAATGTTCTTGGATCTACTCTTAATACTTCCATCATATCTTCTTTTTAAGCGTTATTGTTTCTTCCGCTATTTCACCTCGCGGATATCGTTATAAATGAAGTTGGAGGCTCGTTTCTTGATAAACCACTTCCCGTTGATCTTCACGTATTCGTCGTTATAGCGTATGCCGCTGAATCTGCCTATGTCCTTACCGTCTTGCTTGCCGATAAGCACCACTTGACAATAGTGGATGCCCCTGGCACTGTCGCCGTCAATCTCCACCGTGTGCTGTCCGTTGATGTGATA
This sequence comes from uncultured Bacteroides sp., assembly GCA_963546815.1. Lineage (GTDB taxonomy): Bacteria > Bacteroidota > Bacteroidia > Bacteroidales > Bacteroidaceae > Bacteroides. The sequence goes on along the minus strand of CAUUOT010000090.1, from coordinate 1,781 downwards.
CACGGAGTGGAAATGGGCCAAAAAGCCGCTAAACGCATCTCCGATTTCTTTCTTCCCCCTGAAGCTCGAAATCACTTGTCCGCCCGTGAGGGAGGTGACTTCCGCGTCTTCGGTAAACAGTTCCAGCTGCTCGGTTACTTTCTTCTCGTCCGAAAGATTAGAAAAGACATCTACCAGCTCTTTAAGAGCCAAACGGTCTTTTATCTCCCGGATTTCTTTTGCTTGCGTTTCCATGGCATTTTGAATGTTACTGCTTTGTTGATGATTGTTCTGGCAAGATGCAAGTCCCAGCAGGGCCGCAACTACGATGATTCTTGTTTTCATATCGATTGTTTTTTGATGAGTTTATTTTCTTAAGGGAGTTTTTCCATGCGTGCCTTTGGACGAAGTGCCAAGGCTTGTGCCTGTGTCATGTGCGGCTTTCAGTCCTTCGGGAGCACGGTCGCCGAAGACACGCAAGCAATCACTTCACGAATGCGGCATCCGGACGACCCTGCAACGCGTCTATAGAGCCGTTGTCAGTCTCTCTATAGAGACGTTACTTATCTCTCTATAGAGACGTTACTTATCTCTCTATAGAGACGTTGCTCATCTCTCTATAGAGACGTAATCACCCTCTCTATAGAGACAGTCACCTCCTCTATAGAGAGATGTCTGCCCCTCCCGCAAAGGCAATGAAGCGGTATTATCCTTCCTATCTATTGTTTTTTAAGGTTGATTTTGATGATGCAAAGATAAAGGCAGTCCGCACCCCGATTGTGCCATTTTTCACCACAATATTTTCACGAAAGGCTGTTCTTTTGTAGTTTTGCCGAAAAAAGACAGGCAAATGACAGAAAAAGAAGAAATTATCATACTTGATAGCTATGATGCGGATAAACTTCCACAGGAGTTTACCTCACATTATTTTACGCATATTCTTTGCCATAACGGAACCGGACAACTCCGGATGAATGGCGCGACATATCCAATAAAGCCGGACGACATTGTCATCTTACTCCCATTGGCAGAGGTGGAGGATTTACTCTTCAGTATTGATTTTCAAGCGGATTTTCTTTTTATGTCTTATGATATTGCCACGAAAAACAATCCCGATATATCATGGGGCATCAAGGGCTATCTGTTTTCAAAAGAAAATCCGGTGGTGTCACTCTCAAAGCCCGACAAACAGAAATGCCTATGAAACTTTCAGGTGTTAAAGTCCGTTTGCGATGACACAAAACACCGTTTCAGGAAAGAGATGCTTAACCGATACGTTCAGGTTTTCATTATGGACATGTGGAATATTTTTGCTCAGAAAATAGAGGAACGGTTGAGTTTTACCGGACAGAGGATTCCTCTCTTCGAGCGTTTCCTAAACCTTGCCGACACTCATTGCATGGAACACAGAGACCTTGGATTCTATAGCGACAAACTCTGCATCACGACGAAATACCTTACGGAACTCTGTAAGAAAAACAGCGGAAAGACCGCCGGTGAGTGGATACAAAATTACACCACGCAACGCATCATCATCTTGCTTCGGAACCCGAACCTGAGCTTTACAGAAATAGCCGACGCTCTACATTTTTCGAGCCAGTCGTTTTTCAGCAGGTATGTGCGCAGCGTATTGGGCGTTTCGCCCAGCGAGTTCAGGCAGGGACTGTGATAACATAAAAGCGGGGGAATGAAAAAGAACCGACGGTTGTGTTGAATTTGAAAGGATTGTCTCGCTTTCGTCTGGAAGGTGCGGTGCGTACGGGACTCGAACCCGTGACCCCATGCGTGACAGGCATGTATTC
>CAUUOT010000089.1:0-5775 GCA_963546815.1 uncultured Bacteroides sp. | reverse complement strand
CCACCGTATCGGCGGCGCCATAGTACACTGCCACTCGTTGGCCGTCCTGCAGAGCCGCGCAAGGGAACACCACGTTGGGCACATCTCCCTGCAACTCGTAAGGAGCGGCGGGCGCAAGCAGATACTCGCGCGTGCGGTACAGCACCTTGGCCGGATTCTCTCTGTCGAGGATGGCTGCTCCCATGGAGTAACGGAAGCCGTTGCAAGTGGTAATCACGCCGTGATAGAACATCAGCCAGCCTTCGTCCGTGAGGAAAGGCACCGAGCCCGCCCCTATCTTGGTGCACTGCCATGCGCTCTCGGGGAAAGGAGTAACCTTCATCACACAACGATGTTCGCCCCAATACTTCATGTCCGGGCTATAGCTGATGTAGATATCACCGAAAGGCGTATGCCCGTTGTCGCTCGGACGGCTCAGCATGGCATAGCGTCCGCCCACTTTCTGCGGGAGCAGCACTCCGTTGCGGTTGAAGGGCAGGAAAGCGTTCTCGCACTGGAAGAACTCCTTGAAATCGAACGTATAGCCGATGCCGATGGTAGGCCCGTGATAACCGTTGCACCACGTAATCCAGTATCGGTCTTCAATCCACGTCACGCGCGGGTCGTACTTATATTCGGACTCTATCATGTCCGTGTTTCCTGCCTTGAAGCGGATGGGCTCATGATTGATTTCCCAATGGATGCCGTCCTTGCTGAAACCGGCAAAGATGTTCATCTGCACGGCCTTGTTGTCGCAACGGAACACACCGGCAAAGCCATCGCCGAAAGGAACTACAGCACTGTTGAAAATACTGTTGGACGAAGGGATTTGATAACGTCCGATAACGGGATTCCCGGAGTAACGCCACATGACGTCCGCACATCCGGCGGGGCGGTCTTCCCACGGCATGGTAAATTTGCTGTTCATAATTAACTGCTGATTGGTTAAGTTAGTAATTAAAATTAGTGATATCGTAGGTATCTGGTCCGAAAGGAAGGATATTCCTTCGGCGGATTATGCTTTCGAGTCGTCATACGTGAACGGGATGAAGTAGGTTATCAGCAACGACGGAATGGCCGCCAACAATACATAGATAAAGAACTTCTCGTATCCCAGCAAGTCACTGAAGAAACCGCTCATCATGCCCGGAAGCATGACACCCAGATTCATGATGCCCGACGCAAAGGCGTAGTGGGACATCTGATGCTTTCCCGGAGCTATCTGCTGCATCATGAACAAGGTCAGCCCTACAAAGCCGAAGCCGTATCCGAAGTATTCCGCCACAATGCCCGCCCCTATCAGATAGAGGTTTTCCGGCTGATAAACGGCCAGCAACGTATAGGCCATAAAGGGGAAGTTGAACACGACGCAGAGCGAAAACAGTGTCTTCTTCAGTCCACGCTTCGACACGTAAACGCCTGCCAGCAAAGAGCCCAAGACAAAGGCTCCCGACCCCATCACCCCGTTGAGTGTACCGATTTCGGTCAGTGAGAGACCCAGCCCCCCGACTTCGCGCGAGGCACGCAGAAACAGCGGAGCTATCTTCATCACAAAGCCCTCGGCAAAACGATAGAGGATGATGAAACAGATGTAATAGATGATGTGGCGCTTGGTGAAGAAGTTCTTTATCACCTCCCACAATCCGCGCATCACTTCCCTGCCCGAACGTCTGGCGTGCTCGGGTACCTGCGTGCAAGGCAGCATCTTGGAATGATACAAACCGAGCACCACCAGCAGCATAGCAATGACAATGAAGATTACCATCCATGCTTCCTTATAGGCCGGCATATTCTCTTGCACAGACCGGCCTTCCACAGCCCCGAAGCTCTCGGCCAGCATGCCCGCCAACGCCACTAAACCGCCATTGGCCACCAGCTTGGCGATGTTGTAAAAAGCACCCTGCACGCCGATGTACTTGGCTTGGTCGGCAGGCGAAAGCTCGGCCATATATACGCCGTCGCAAGCAATGTCGTGCGTGGCTCCGCTGAAAGCGATGACCGCCATGGTGGAAATGCTGATGGCAAAGAAATAATCGAACTTCAGAGAGAAAGCCACAAGACCGAACAAGAGTCCGCTCAGCAACTGGGTGATGATGACGAAGAACTTCTTTGTCCGATACATCTCCAAGAAAGGACTCCAGAGGAACTTCAACGTCCAAGGCATCATGATGACCGATGTCCAGAAAGCTATCTGCGTATCGGATATGCCCAAGTCTTTGAACATGAAAGTAGAAACCAGATTCACTGCAATGAAAGGCAGTCCCATGGCAAAATAGACGGAAGGAACCCAAGATATGGGTTTACGAGGTTTATTGTGATTCATACCCTTTTCTTGAATTATCTGTTATTCATTCCTACAGGCTTATTGCCCATAACCAACTCCAGAGTACCTCCGTCTATTATATCCTGATGCGTAAAGAACGGCTGGGCAAGTTCCTTTCCGTTCAGCAGCATTTTCTGTACGTACTTGTTCGTGCGGCTGTTACCGGCGGCCTTCACCGTAAACTTCTTCCCGCCTTTCAGATTCACTGTGGCCTTGTCGAACAGCGGGCGCCCGATGGAATAGACCGGCTGGCCGGGACATACCTGATAGAATCCCATAGCGTTCAACACATACCACGCCGACATCTGCCCGCAGTCTTCATTGCCCGAAAGGCCGTTGGGGTCATTGAAGTAAAGTGTCTGTAACACCTCATCCACCAGTTCTTGCGTGCGCCACGGCTGCCCCACATAGTTATAGAAATGGGTGATGTGGTGGCTGGGCTCGTTGCCGTGAGCATACTGGCCTATCAGTCCGGAAATATCGGCCGACACCAATTCGCCTTCCAAAGAAGAATCCGCCACGAACAAGGAATCCAGCTTGCCGATGAAGGCGTCACGGCCTCCCATCAGTTCTACCAGTCCTTCTACATCGTGGGGTACAAACCACGTCCATTGCCAAGCTGTACCTTCGCAGTAATCATCATTGCGGTGATTGGAGGAGCGGGGATTGAAAGGCGTACGCCAGTTGCCCTCACTGTCCAGTCCACGCATGAAACGGGTGGAAGGGTCAAAATACTTCTTATATCCTTTACTGAAATCGGCATACTTCCGATGATTCACCGTGTCGCCCAGCTCACGGGCCAATACGGAGATGCACCAGTCGTCATACGCATACTCCAACGCTTTGGCCACAGCCTCATTATCCTTGTCGCAAGGCACATAGCCAATCTTGTTCTTCCAGTATTTTGCCTGCGGCATCAGATGCGGCAACACCAACGGCGGACAATGGATGCCGGCAGTATCGTATTCGGCAGTACGCAAGCAGGCGCGATATGCTTCTTGCACATCGAAATCGCGGTATCCTTTCATGTAAGCATCGGCAATGAGGGAAGCCGCATGATAGCCAATCATCGTACCCGTGTAATTGCCCGCCAGCTCCCACATGGGGAAGATGCCTCCTTCGCGTTCCTTCTGTATCAGCGAACGAATGAAAGCCTGGTTCAGTTCAGGGTCTATGATCGTCATCAGCGGATGGTAAGCACGGAAGGTGTCCCACAAAGAGAAGATGGTATAAACCGGTTGTTCCACGCTGCCCTGATGCGCTTTCAGATCCATGCCCAGATAGCGTCCGTCGGCATCGGTAAGCAGGTTGGGGTGCATGCCGGTATGATAGAGTGCGGTATAGAAGATGGTTCGTTGGTCTTTATCGGCCGTCTCAATGTCTATCTTGGAAAGGTAGTCATTCCATGCCTGCCGGGCGGAGCGGCGTACACCGTCAAAATCCCAATCCCGCAATTCGGCTTCCACGTTCTTGCGTGCGCCGTCCATATCAACAGCCGAAACGCCTACCTTCACCAATATCTGCTCGTCTTTTTCCGTCCGGAAGTGCAGCAGTACCTTGGCTGTGGGCAGAAGCGGGCCGCCTTCATCCAGCGCCGCGGAATCTGTCACCAGGGTATAAGTAAACGGTTTGGAGAACTTCGCATAGAAGTTGATGTATTGGTCGAAAGCCCAATAGACGGTCTTCTTGCGCCCTTGAATTTCGGTGTCGCTGATGACTTCCAACTCCATCTCTTCATTCTTCTGTCGCTGAAGGCTGTAATCCAAATCCAGAATGAAGCCCGATTCTCCCGACTCGGGGAAAGTATATCGATGAATGGCCGCACGCTTGGTGGCTGTCAGCTCGGCCTGCACGCCGTAACGGTCGAGGAAGACCGAATAGTAGCCCGGCTCCGCCTTCTCTTTCTCGTGAGAGAAAGCCGAAGCATAGGCCATCTGCTGGCTCTTTTCGCCCATGGCATGATACTCCTGACGGCCTACGGTGGGCATCAACAGCACATCGCCGTAGTCGCCGCATCCCGTACCGCTGAGGTGGGTGTGTGAAAAGCCGTTGATGGTGGAGTCCGCATAGTAGTATCCCGAACAGGCATCCCACTGATAAATGCGCGTATCCGGACCGGGTTGAATCATTCCATTGGGTACTACCGCACCGGGATAGGTATGCCCATGCCCACCGGTGCCAATGAAAGGATTTACGTAAGAGGCATAATCTTGATCGGATGATTCAATGGAACAGCCATAGAGCATGACGGAGCAAGCCGTCGACCATAGCATACTCTTTATTCTTTTCATATGATTACCCAAGTCTTAAGTGTCTGTTATTGTTAAGCGTACAAATCTCCGCGGCCGACTTCTGTGAATAGTTTGGCCAGTTTCTCGACGACCACTTTTATGTAGCGTTCTCCTTTTTCGGCAGAGGCCTTTTTCGGATTTCCTACTCCGCTATCCACCGTAGCCTTGTCCCAATGGCGGGGGGCCCAACCTACTTTCTCGTTCAGAGACGGAATGGCAAATGGTTTGGAATCGCCGTTACCCGCTTCTGATAGCTTCACCAGTTCGGGATGATAGTACATCATGACAGAAGTTTCCAGCTCGCCTGCATGGTCGTCGATGAGAGCTTCGAAATAACCTTTGGGAGAAGCGACGCCGAACCATTCAGCAGTAATAATCAAGAAATCGGGGTACGTGAATGCCAAGTCGCGAATCATCCCTTTGAAACTATTACCGCCATGCCCGCTGAGGATAATAAGTTTTCGCATGCCCTGCGCGTACAGCGATGCAACGATGTCTTCCAGAATGGCTTGCTGGGTGGAGCAGCGGGTATGGATGCAGAACGGCAGTTCGCGCTGGCCGGGATTGTGCGCGCCGAACTGTACCGGGGGCATCACCATGCAACGCACGCCGGACTGCCGCAACGCCAATTCGGCAGCATCTACCGCAATGTCGTGCGGCAAGATACAATCGGTCAGATAGGGCAAATGCAGGTTGTGTGGTTCCGTGGCGCCCCAAGGCAGGACGGTAACATCATACTTCAGTTCTTTCACCTTTCCATAGCAGGAAATACTAAGGTCTATTTCTCTTTTTTCCATGATATTTTGATTGTTTTTTTGAGATAATTCGATACGGCAAAAATAGAGAATATTCCGCCATGTTTAGTCCTTTATCCCGAAGATTATTCAACGGAAAGGCTTCCACGAGGCACCGTCTTATCTTGAGTATTTGGAGTAATATCGGATAATGAGCGCCGTGCCCGCTATCGTCAAGACCGTACAGAGTAGGGAACCCTCGAAGCCGAAATTCCCGCCATTCAACAGGTTATGCTCGGTAAGGCGAAGCGTGAGAAGACTGCCTCCGAAGCGGTTCCCACTGACCTCATAGCCCAATACTGGCCCTTGCACCCAGTTCCAAAACCAATGCAGGGCAATGGGGAAACAGAGGTTGCGCGTATAGATGTACGAAGCGCCCAGCAGAACG
>CAUUOT010000088.1:0-5827 GCA_963546815.1 uncultured Bacteroides sp. | reverse complement strand
ATCGACATGAAAAAAACGCTACTGATTGCCGCCTTGGGATTGCTGTGCTTGAATATGACAGCCCAAGACACGCTGAAGACCGAGAAGCCGGAGGAAGGCTTCGTGTTTACCACCGTGAAAGAGTTGCCCATCACTTCCATCAAGAACCAGAACCGCGCCGGCACTTGCTGGTGCTACTCGGGCATGGCCTTTCTGGAGTCGGAACTGCTGCGGATGGGAAAAGGGGAATACGACTTCTCCGAGATGTTCATCGTGCACAAGACGTATCTGGACCGCGCAGACGCCACGGTACGCACACACGGCGACGTCTCTTTCGCACAAGGCGGCTCGTTCTATGACGTGCTGTACGGCATGAAGACCTTCGGACTGGTGCCCGAAGAGACCATGCGCCCCGGCGTGATGTACGGCGACACGCTGAGTAATCATACCGAACTGTCCGCCGTTTCGGACGCCGTAGTGGCCGCCATCGCCAAAGGCAAGCTGCGCAAGCTGCAAACCGACGCCGACCGCCAGCCGCTATGGAAGAAGGCCATCGCCTCCATCCACGACATCTACTTGGGCAAGTGCCCCGAGAAGTTCACCTATCAAGGGAAAGAATATACCCCGCAATCTTTCTACCAGTCGACGGGATTGAACGCGGACGACTACATCTCGCTGACCTCGTACACGCACCATCCGTTCTACGCGCCCTTTGTGCTGGAGATTCAGGACAACTGGCGCTGGGCGAAGTCGTACAACCTGCCCATCGACGAACTGATGCAGGTGTTCGACAACGCCATCGCCAACGGATACACCATCGCCTGGGGCGCTGACGTCAGCGAAGACGGATTTACCCGCGACGGCATCGCCGTGATGCCCGACGCAGCGAAGGTACAGGAGCTGAGCGGCTCGGACATGGCGCACTGGCTGAAGATGAAGCCCGAGGAAAAGAAACTCAACAGCAAGCCTCAGCCCCAGAAGTGGTGCACGCAGGAAGAACGTCAGGAAGCCTACGACAACTGGGAGACGACCGACGACCACGGCATGCTGATATACGGCACCGCCAAAGACCAACAAGGCAACGACTACTACCTGGTGAAGAACTCGTGGGGAAAAGCGGGCAAATACGAAGGCCGGTGGTATGCCTCCAAAGCCTTCGCACGCTACAAGACCATGAACATCATCGTCAACAAGAAGGCCCTGCCCAAGGAGATTGCCAAAAAGCTCGGCCTGAAGTGAAACACTAATACTAATAACTAATAGCATGAGTTTGAAAATTGTAGTACTGGCAAAACAAGTGCCCGACACACGCAACGTCGGGAAGGATGCCATGAAAGCCGACGGCACCATCAACCGCGCGGCATTGCCTGCCATCTTCAACCCCGAAGACCTGAACGCCCTTGAACAGGCCCTCAGACTGAAAGATGAACACCCGGGCTCCACCGTCACCATCCTGACCATGGGGCCGGGACGTGCGGCCGAAATCATTCGCGAGGGGTTCTACCGGGGGGCGGACAACGGCTACCTGCTGACCGACCGCGCCTTTGCCGGAGCGGATACCCTCGCCACCTCGTACGCCCTGGCCACGGCCATCAAGAAGATAGGCGAATGCGACGTCATCATCGGCGGACGCCAAGCCATCGACGGCGATACGGCGCAAGTAGGCCCCCAAGTGGCGGAGAAGTTGGGACTGACGCAGGTGACCTACGCCGAAGAGATTTCGAAGGTGGACAAAGCCGCCGGAAGAATCACCGTGAAGCGTCACATCGACGGCGGTGTGGAGACCGTAGAGGCTCCCCTGCCCATCGTCATCACCGTGAACGGCAGCGCAGCGCCCTGCCGCCCGCGCAACGCCAAGTTGGTGCAGAAGTACAAACGTGCCCTCGGTGCACAGGAGAAGGCCGCCCTCGCCAAAGACGGCGCGGAACTGGCTTACACCCACCTTTATGAGCAATATCCTTATCTGAATATCACGGAATGGAGCGTGGCCGACGTCGACGGCGACCTTGCCCAATGCGGCTTGAGCGGCTCGCCCACCAAAGTGAAAACCATCCAGAACATCTCTTTCCAAGCCAAAGAAAGCAAGACGCTGACGGGCAGCGACAAGGATGTGGAAGATTTGATTGTTGAACTGTTAGCCAACCATACGATAGGATAAAGACCATGAATAATGTATTTGTATATTTAGAGATAGAGGGCACCACGGTGGCCGACGTCAGCCTCGAACTCCTGACCAAAGGCCGTAAGTTAGCCAACCGGTTGGGCTGCCAACTGGAAGCCATTGCGGCGGGAAGCCATCTGGCAGGCATCGAACGGCAGGTATTGCCCTACGGCGTGGATAAACTCCACGTCTTCGACGCGCCGGGGCTGTTTCCTTACACTTCCCTCCCCCACTCCTCCGTACTCATCAACCTCTTCAAGGAAGAGAAACCGCAAATCTGCCTGATGGGAGCCACCGTCATCGGCCGCGACCTCGGCCCGCGCGTTTCCTCGGCCTTGACCAGCGGACTGACGGCCGACTGCACCTCATTGGAAATCGGTGACCACGAGGACAAGAAAGAAGGGAAGGTCTACAAAGACCTGTTGTACCAAATCCGTCCGGCATTCGGCGGCAACATCGTCGCCACAATTGTCAACCCCGAGCACCGTCCGCAGATGGCCACCGTGCGCGAGGGCGTGATGAAGAAAGAAATCCTCGACGCTGCCTACAAAGGCGAAGTCATCAAGCACGATGTAGCCAAGTACGTGCACGAAACGGACTATGTGGTGAAGGTGATAGACCGCCATGTGGAGAAAGCCAAACACAACCTGAAAGGCGCTCCCATCGTGATTGCGGGCGGCTACGGCATGGGCAGCCGCGAGAACTTCGACCTGCTGTTCGAGCTGGCCAAGGAACTGCATGCGGAAGTAGGCGCCAGTCGAGCCGCCGTCGATGCAGGCTATGCCGACCATGACCGCCAAATCGGACAGACGGGCGTAACGGTTCGCCCCAAGCTGTACATCGCCTGCGGCATCAGCGGACAAATACAGCACATCGCCGGCATGCAGGACAGCGGCATCATCATCTCCGTGAACAACGACGAAAACGCTCCCATCAACGCCATTGCCGACTACGTCATCAACGGCACGGTGGAAGAGGTGATACCGAAGATGATTAAGTATTATAAACAGAATAGCAAGTAACCCCATCCCTATCCGCACACTCAACGAATGATGATACGTATTCTCGTGTTAATTACAATGTCGCTGCTTTGCTGTACGGCAAAGGCCCAGCAAGGCGCCATCTACCTTGACTCGAAGATGCGGCAAGTGAATAAGCGCTCCAAAGCTGCGGAGTATGCTGTCATCCAACAGGAGGAAAACGGCATAAAGCTCGTGAGCTTCTATTCGCTCGACGGAAAACTCTTGCGCAACAGCAACTACCGGCAATTCGGAAAGAAGCCGGAAAAGAATGTGCTACACGGTGCCACTTCTTATAAGTTCTCAAACTCCGACCAAGATAGTCTGCTTGTCTTCTATACGGACAACAAACGGAACGGAGGAGCATTCTTCTATTACCCTACCGGTAAAATCATGGCGAATTGCCAATACAAGGACGGGAAACTGAACGGCTTGTCAAAGCAATACTATGAGGATGGAAAGACAAAACGAACGGAGATCTATGAGAATGACCTTTGCAAGGCCGGCAAATACTTTGCCCCGGACAGCACGTTACTCGCCTTCACTCCTTTCTATAAAGGGGCCGAATATGCCGACGGAGAAGCTGCCATGTTTCAACTGATTTCCAAGAGCTGTCGACCTGCCATCAGTCTTCTCAAAGACATGAACGAAAAGAGCATAGACTGCGTCAACGCAACCTTTGAAATCATTGTCAATACCGACGGGAAGGCTGTGGATTTCATCCTCCTCAGCACGGAACATCCCGATTTCAATGAGAATTGTTTCCCTGACATGCTCGAGATACTGAACCGGAAAGGATTTGTCCCCGGAGAGATGGACGGAAAGAGGATTACTACCGCCGTGGCAACGAAAGAACCGATAGCTTGCGGCTTTTGTGTGACGGAAAGAACTACAAGGATTACAAAATTTTAATAGTATGGCAAACTTTTATACCGAAATACCGGAACTCAAGTATCACTTGAACAATCCGATGATGGAACGTATCTGCGAACTGAAAGAACGCGGATACGAAGACAAAAACAAGTACGACTATGCTCCGCAGGACTATGCGGACGTGATGGACTCGTATGACAAAGTACTTGAAATCACAGGAGAAATCACAGGAGAAATTATTGCGCCCAATGCTGAAGGCGTGGACGAAGAAGGCCCTCGCTGCGCCAACGGCCGTGTGGAATACGCCCACGGCACCAAGCAGAACCTCGACGCCATGGTGAAGGCCGGACTGAACGGCATGACCATGCCCCGACGCTTCGGCGGCTTGAACTTCCCGATTACTCCTTACACCATGTGCGCCGAAATCGTAGCCGCCGCCGATGCGGGATTCGGGAACATCTGGTCACTGCAAGACTGTATAGAGACGCTTTATGAGTTCGGCAACGAAGACCAGCACAGCCGTTTCATCCCCCGCATCTGTGCCGGAGAAACCATGTCGATGGACTTGACCGAGCCGGACGCCGGCTCGGACCTGCAAAGCGTCATGCTGAAAGCCACCTACGACGAAGCCGAAAACTGCTGGCGACTGAACGGCGTGAAGCGCTTCATCACGAACGGAGATGCTGACTTGCATCTGGTACTGGCTCGCTCGGAAGAAGGCACGAAAGACGGCCGCGGCCTGTCCATGTTCATCTACGACAAGAAAGAAGGCGGCGTAGACGTGCGCCGCATCGAGAATAAGCTGGGCATCCACGGCTCGCCCACCTGCGAGTTGGTTTATAAGAATGCCAAGGCAGAACTTTGCGGCGAGCGCAAGCTCGGCTTGATAAAATACGTCATGGCTCTGATGAACGGTGCCCGTCTGGGTATCGCCGCTCAGTCGGTAGGTCTGTCGCAGGCTGCCTATAACGAAGGACTGGCGTACGCCAAAGACCGCAAACAGTTCGGCAAAGCCATCATTGAGTTCCCCGCCGTATATGACATGCTGGCCATCATGAAGGCCAAACTGGATGCCGGGCGCGCGTTGCTGTATCAGACTTCGCGCTATGTAGACATCTACAAAGCATTGGACGACATCGCCCGCGAACGCAAGCTCACCCCCGAAGAACGTCAGGAACAGAAGAAATATGCCAAACTGGCCGACGCCTTTACTCCGCTGGCCAAAGGCATGAACTCCGAGTATGCCAACCAGAACGCGTACGACTGCATCCAGATTCACGGCGGTTCGGGCTTTATGCTGGAATATGCCTGCCAACGCATCTATCGCGACGCGCGTATCACCTCCATCTACGAGGGTACCACGCAGTTGCAGACCGTGGCTGCCATCCGCTATGTGACGAACGGCTCGTACATCGCCACCCTGCGCGACTATGAGACCATCCCCTGCAGCGCGGAAATGCAACCGCTGATGGATCGCATCAAGGAAATGGCAAACAAGCTGGATGCCTGCACCAATGCCGTGAAAGAAACCGCCAACCAAGAGTTGCTGGACTTCACCGCCCGCCGTCTGTACGAGATGGCAGCCGTATGCATCATGTCGCACCTGATTGTCCAAGACGCCACAACAGCGCCGGAGCTGTTCGGCAAGTCCGCCTTGGTTTATGTGAACTATGCCGAAGCCGAAGTAGAGAAACACTTCAACTTCATCCGTAAGTTCAAGGCCGAAGAGTTGGAAAGCTACCGCAAGTAGTCTTGCCGGACAGAGAATAAAGTATGAAGGCACGGAGATTCATGG
>CAUUOT010000087.1:0-5855 GCA_963546815.1 uncultured Bacteroides sp. | reverse complement strand
TGCCTCTTCCTCTTATGGCGAAGGCAACTACTCCCGTCCAAAGATGGAATGGGAAGAGCTTTACTCCAGCCTGAAGAAAACCGGCAGGATGAATGAAACAACGGTAGAGAACGCTTCTCTTTACAGCAATGAGGATACTATCGAGAGAGGTTCACTGTATTTCCAGTTAAAGGGACGATTTATCCTGACCTCCGTAAAGTCCGGACTGATGCTCATTGACCAGCATCGGGCACACATTCGCGTGCTGTTCGAGCGTTACATGAGCCAGATTGCACAGAGACAGGGAGTCTCACAAGGCGTGCTGTTTCCCGAGATCGTACGGCTGCCGGCTTCGGAGGCTGCGGTGCTGGAAAGCATCATGAATGATTTGTCGGCTGTAGGTTTCGACCTGAGTTCGCTGGGGGGAGGCAGTTATGCCATCAACGGCGTACCTGCCGGCATTGAAGGGCTGAACCCGGTCGACCTTATCGGGAACATGGTGCATACCGCCATGGAGAAAGGGAATGACGTAAAAGAAGAAGTGCAGACGGTACTTGCTTCTACGCTGGCTCGTGCTGCGGCCATTGCCTACGGACAGGTGTTGAGCAACGAAGAGATGACAAACCTCGTAGACAATCTGTTCGCCTGCTCCTCTCCTACTTACACCCCCGACGGACGGACGGTGCTTGCCACCATCAAGGAAGAAGATATCGAAAAGCTCTTTCGATAGGCTTTATCGCTGTTTGCCAGTCAATTCATCCAGACGTACTTGCTGGAAAACAAGTTGCGCCTGACTACTTTCATATAAGACGCCAATGGTAGACTCGTCCACCGAAGTGATGCAGGAGTAACCGAAACCCTCGTCTTCATCGAGCAGGATTTTCTTCCGGGCGGGCCAGCTTCGGCCATCGTCATAACTGACTTTCAATGTCATATGGCCACGACTGTCGTACGACTCGGGATTACAAAACAACAAAATAGATTTCTCTACACCGTTTTGCCTATACGTATGCCGATGAATGCTTGCCATGCAAGTCGGCTCTATCAAGGCTTTACGCGAGGTGGGATGTTCCGTCCACGTCTTTCCCAAATCAGGAGTGACGCAAATGCGCCGCCCGTTGACATCTTTATGGCCACGATTGCGATTGTCGCGCATATTGAGCATGATGCTGCCATCCTGAAGTTGGACGGCCATACATTCCGTCGTGTTGTGGTAGGCGGGGTTACTGGCTACCCATGTTTTTCCGCCGTCTTTGCTGTACGTGATGTTGGAGAAAGGCACGCCGTCTTTGTCACGCCCCTGCGTGGGAAAGACCAACGTGCCGTCCTTCAACGTGATGCCATGCCCCGGTGCAGGTGCAAACAACCACCACTCCGGACGCTTGGTTTGCGCCGTGATGTTGACCGGAGTGCTCCAAGTGCGTCCGTCGTCCGTACTTTCGGTGATCAAGAACTGGCAGGTTTCTTTCACTCCCAATCCCGGCTGAGAACCTTTGGCTACCCATTGGTGTATCCATCGGGCGCTGTCCTGCGTCAGTCCTTCCACCCACTTGCCCGACTTGGCGTCCAGCACACCGTGCATCCAAAGCCCCGCCACATAAAGAGTGCCCCGCTTCTCATCCACCAAGATGCAAGCGTCGCTTACCCCGTTGTATTTCTCGGGCAAGTTTCCCCATTGCTTCCGGTCGAGCACCACCTGCATGGGAAGCCATGTGGCGCCACCGTCGAGGCTGCGACTTAACGCGATATCGATGTTTCCCTGCAAGTCGCGCGAGCTGTCGTAGCGTGCATCGAACACGCCCAGCAGCGTCCCTCTGCGTGAAGTGACAAGGCCGGGGATGCGCGAAGTATGCACCCCGTCCTCTCCCCTCTGGCGCACGGCCACTCCGACACGCAGTCCTACTATCGGACGGGCATGTGTCACAGAGGCGCGTCCGCACGTAGTTGTCACCCACCTGCAATCGGCCTTTATGCGATGGCTTAAATCGACCTTGTCTTTCAGCCTGACGGTCACCCAAAGCACGGTGGTGTCGGCAGTCAAACGCAGCGAAGCACCGAGCGACAGCTTCATGGCGGGCGAGACGGGACCGGCACACCGCTGCCAGTCCGTAGACAGCACATTTCCATTTGTCCGATACAGACAGACATGTTCGATGTCATTCAACAAGGTTGTTTCTTTGAAGGATAGACCGATTTCTTTCAGCGCGCACTCTTCCGCACGTTTTTTAATCAGCTCCAACCGCAAGACAGGATTGACCTCCCGCTTCGTCAACACAGGCAAGACCGACTGGCTGACAACGACATCCACCTGCCCCGCACGCAACGAGACACCGGGCAAAAAGCAAGAGACTAAAAACAAGATCAAAATAGAACGCATATCAATAAAAAATTAGAGAGTTAGTATAACCTGAGTCCGATAGAAGGATATCGGTGAAGAAGAGAAGCGCAATCCATTAGAGACTTCTATAATGGTGAATTATCTACAAGGTGAGAAATATTTATCTACTTGCAGCCTTCGGTCGAAGTTACAGTACGACTTCAGTCGAAGTTACAGTACGACTTCGGTCGAAGTTACAGTACGACTTCGGTCGAAGTTACAGTACGGCTTCAGCCGAAGTTACAGTACGGCTTTAGTCGAAGTTACAGTACGACTTCGGTCGAAGTTACAGTACGGCTTTGGTCGAAGTTACAGTACGGCTTTGGTCGAAGTTACAAGTCGAGAAATATTTATCTACAAGTATCGATACGTATGTATTTAGTCCATTATACAAGCCACCACAGGGAGGCTTCCTATCTCGCTATAGTGACACCGGAAGTCTCACCGCAATGACGTCATCGACGCCACCGCGGTGAGGTTTTCGGGTGCATCACAGAGAGACGATACCGAACACCGTCCTCGTCATCGGACGGCACTTTCGTATCCTTCTGTCTGAACCAGCTTCTCGTTCAAAACCATGTTGTTGTAATTGATAGGCAGGTAAAGAGGATAATTCGTTTTGCCCTGAAGGTTGGGGACCTCATTATAAATATCGATGGTGCCGCCGAAGTGGAAGCGCAGCAGGTCGTACCACCTTTTCTGCTCGATGAACAATTCGCGCAGACGCTCGTCGCAAAGTTCCTTTTCCACGGCAACCTTATTCTTAGCGCCGTTGTAGTCGGCCAGTCCGGCACGCCCGCGCACTTCGTTCAGGTCTTTCAGTGCGGCGTCTACATTGCCCAAGGCGGCATTGGCCTCGGCACGCAACAGCAGCAAATCAGCCCAACGGTAGACAATCAGGTCGTCGTCGAAAAAGCGGTCGTCAGTATACGCATGCCCGCGGAACTTATTGGTTTGCGTCAGTATCAGCTTACCGTCTTTGTCCACCATATCAATCATGGCCACCGGATAGCGCTTGTCGGCGGGATTCTTAAGATATATCGCCCGGACCTTATCGCTCGGGGCATACACATGGCGGCTATTGTTGGGGGAGGTTGCGGCATTCTCCAAATTCGCGGCCATCGAGAGGTTGTCTGTTCTGGACGTCGTATTGGTAGCAATGGAAAGGTTGCCCACTTCATAGCGTTCGAAATACAAGGAGAAGATAATCTCTTTATTCTTCTTGTTCGCATTGTCGAACACCGAGGCATAGTCCGGAAGCAGCTCCACACCGCTGCTTGCCGCCCGGTCGATGGCCGCAATGGCAGCCTCCAAGTCGGCTTTTCCTCCGCCCAAGACTTTCGCTTTCCACATCAGGGCATCTGCCTTCAAAGCATAGGCGGCCGGGCGGGATGCATAGTTCTTATCCACATATCCGTCTTCGGGGAATAAGGTGATGGCCTTTTCGATATCGTCCAGAATGAATGCCATCACGGCGTTCTTGGGCGAACGCGCCTTTAACTCCACTTTATCGGACAATACCGGTTCGGTAATCAGCGGCACATCGCCCCAATTTCTCAGCAGATGGAAGTAAGTGGCAGCCTGCAGAAAATAGCTTTGCGCCTTGATGCGGTTCTTAGACGCTTCGTTCGTAAACTTCAGTCCCTCTATCCTGCTAAAGAGCAGATTGGTGTGATGAATGATGTTATAAGCACCCATGAACGAAGGAGCATTGCTCTCGAGCAAGTTCTGCGACCAAGCCACTGTAACGGGGCCAATCTCTCCGGCCTTGAAAGCATCGCCTCGGTCCTCGGCGTAATAGGAGGTATTGTTCAATTTCCTGTACGCGTTGTAAATACCCGTAAGATAAGCCTCCGCGTCACCGGAGTTTTTCCAGAACGATTCGGTAGTAATGATAGAAACCGGTTTCACATCCAACGCATCGCAACTGTACAACAGGGTACAGAGCGCTATTCCCATGATTATATGTATCTTTCTCATTGTTCCATCTGTATTAAAAAGTTAATCTTGCACCGACATTTATCTGAATCGGGATGAAGTATTCACCCGTTTCCTGGCCATCGTATTGCTCGGGACTAAGTCCGTCGTACGAGGTAATGTAGCCTATATTGTTCACACCGGCATTGAGCGTGACGCCTCTCAGTCCCAACTTGGCACAAAGGGTGCGCGGCAATTCATATCCCAAAGAAACCTCACGGAAACACAGGTAGTCGCCTTTCGAATAATAGGCGGTATTATCCGCATTGCCGTTGCTGTTCATGCCCGAGTAGGCAATGGTACGCATGTGGTTGCGATAGCCGTTATCCCAATCGGAAGCATTGTCGTAACGGGGATATTTGCATGTAGCCGCATCGCCCGGCTTCCACCAGATATTTCCGTTCTTCACGTCTTCGGTCGTAATGATGGCATTACGCGCATTCGCATTGGCACGGACTCTCCAGATATTGGCAATGGAATGTCCCAAAGCGAAGTCTACGACAAAACGCAAAGAGAAATTCTTATAAGTAAGGTTGTTTATCAAAGCTCCCTTTTTATCTGGAGCCGCCCAACCGATGAAGGTGATATCCTTGTCATCGATGACTCCGTTTCCGTCCAAATCTGCCCAGATAGCGTCTCCGGCCACTTTCTTCTTTCCTTGTTTGTAACCGGACACCTTTGTATCTGTCGGTGCATTGGCTGCCGCTTCGTCCGTATCGTACACTCCCAGGAACTTATATCCCCAGCGAGCACCGATGCGTTCACCTTCTGCCAATCCGCCGGCTTCAATGTATCGGCCGGTACTGCTGTCCCAGACTGTGCCGCCTTCCACGCGGTTTTTGTCTCGACCGTTGTTCGGCAGTTTCTTCATGTAAGTCCGGTTCATACTGAAAGTTCCTGTGATGTCCCAACCTATGCGGGAAGTCGGCGACAGCGGGCGAGCCGTCACAGTAATTTCCACACCCTTATTCTGCACCGTACCCAAGTTGGCCTTTATGGTGCTGAATCCAGTCTCTTCAGGAAGCGACTTATCATACAAACGATCGGTAGTCAGCTTATTATAGCCCGTCAAGGATAACTCGAAACGATTATCGAAAAAGCCTGCATCGAAGCCCAGGTCGACATTGGAAGTAGTTTCCCAAACCAAGCCCGGATTTGCCAATACGGAATTCAAGATGCCGGACTTGCCTCCATACAGATACGAGGCATATTCACCTTGTGTATTGGAATAAGTCAGATTGTTATTGCCGGTTTGTCCCCAACTTGCCCTTAGCTTCATCCTGTTTATGACGGTTTTAGGGAACCAATCCTCGTAATGCATATTCCAACCACCCGAAACAGCCGGGAAGAATGCGTATTTATGGTCGTCGGCAAATTGCGAGGCACCGTCGTAGCGTGCAGAGACAGTCAGCAGATAACGGCGTTTGTAATCATAGTTAAAGCGGGCAAAGAAACCCATCAAAGTGTTTTTCTCCAGCGAAGACGTAGTACGTTGTTCGCTCGTCTGTGTCGGCTGGAGGGT
>CAUUOT010000086.1:0-5898 GCA_963546815.1 uncultured Bacteroides sp. | reverse complement strand
TCATACAAACAAACCTCCTATCTGATAAATCATAAAAGACATTAGCCAAGCCAATGCAGTGGTATAGCACGCGGCAAACAAGGCCCATTTCCAACTGCCAGACTCTCCCTTAATCGCCGCCAAAGTAGCGATGCACGGGAAATAGATCAGTACAAATACCATGTAGTCGAAGGCAACCAGAGGCGTAATCGGAATACGTTCGCCCAAACTTACCGTATCCGCATCGGAATCGCCTGCATAGAGTACACCAAGTGTGCTTACCACCAATTCTTTAGCTCCCATGCCTGAAAGGATGCCGATGCCCAGCTTCCAGTCAAAACCCAGCGGCTCAATAACGGGTTCCATCGCCTTACCTATCTTGCCGATATAAGAGTTCTCTTGCTGCTCGGCCACTGTGTCGTAAGCCTCGTGGGCAGGATAATACCCCAAAGCCCAAATGACGATGGAAGCTATCATAATAATTCCCCCCATCTTGCGCAAATATTGCGCTCCCTTCTCCCACGTATGACGAAAAATAGCTTTAGCTGTCGGCATACGATAAGGAGGGAGTTCCATGACGAATGGCGTATCATCGCCCTTCACCAGAAAGCGACAGAAAAGCCTGGCCATGACCACTGCCAGCAAAATGCCTATACCGTAAATCGACAACAGCACAAGGCCGGCATTGCTCGGGAAGAAGGCTCCGACAAGCAATAAATATATAGGCAACCGGGCACTGCACGACATCAATGGATTGATAAGCATGGTGACTAAGCGACTCTTGCGGTTCTCGATAGTCCGCGAAGCCATTATGGCCGGAACATTGCAGCCAAATCCCATGATCAGGGGGATGAAAGACTTCCCATGCAAGCCCATATTGTGCATAATCTTATCCATGATAAAGGCTGCGCGGGCCATATATCCCGAATCTTCCATCAGAGAAATGAAAAAGTACAGCAGAAGAATATTCGGCAGGAAGACGATGACACCCCCTACGCCCCCGATGACGCCGTCTATCAGCAAGTCTTTCAACGGTCCTTCGGACATGTTCTCGCGTATGAGATTGGACAACTCTCCCACCAACCACTCGATGCCTTGCATCGGATAGTCGCCCAGAACAAAAGTTCCTTCGAACATCACGTAGAGGAAGAGGAAGAACACGGGATAGCCCCAGATGCGGTGTGTCACGATAGAATCGATAAATTGAGTGGTATGAGACGTATCCCGATGATTATCCACATAAGTCTCTCGCAAGGCGCCAGCGATGAAGCCGTACTTAGCATCCGTAATGGCTTGTTCGCTTTCCTCGTTCAGCACGTTGCGAAGTCGCAGTTGCTCCCGGTCACGGACTTCAAGGATATCTTCCCCGTTGGGCAATCCCCGTATCACCTTCTCTAAGTCTTTGTCGTTCTCCAGCAATTTGATGGATAGGAAACGGGTGGAATATCTATAGCGGATATCTTCATTGACACTGATGAGGTGTTGTATCTTCTCGATGCTCCGTTCCAGTTCAGGCCCGTGGTTGATATGGATGTGGCGATAAGAGCCGCGTTCTTTCTCCACCTCTTCTTTATGGCTGCCGAAGTCGTGGTCGGACACATATTCTTTATGCCAACTGCGGAGATCTTCCAAGATTTCGCTGTTTATCCTGCCTTTACTGTCCAAAAAATCGGCTCCTTCATAGATGTCGATTATCACATGAAACAGTTGTTCAATGCCTTTGCCGTTGCGGCCGACCGTAGGTATCATGGGGACGCCGAAAAGCCTGCTGAGCTTCACATAATCCAACGTATTTCCACTGGCTTCCAGCTCGTCATACATATTGAGCGCAATCACCATGCGCACATTCATGTCAATCAACTGGGTGGTAAGATACAGGTTACGTTCCAAATTGGAAGAGTCCACCACATTGATAATGATGTCCGGCGTTTCATTGATAATGTGGCGGCGGACATAGATCTCCTCAGGAGAATAGGCAGAAAGAGAATAAGTGCCGGGAAGGTCGACAATGCGGAAATGATAACCTTGGAAGTCGAAGTATCCTTCTTTAGCGTCTACAGTGACTCCGCTATAGTTCCCCACATGTTCGTGAGCCCCGGAAGCAATGTTGAAAAGCGATGTCTTTCCGCAGTTAGGATTGCCCACCAACGCAACATTGATGGTGCGACGTTTCCCGAGAGCAAGGCGTTTCAGATCTTCCTCATTCAGGCGTACCTCTTCATTCAGGCCCTTCCGCAAATCGGGTTCCACGGTCTGTTCCCTGGCCTCCTGCTCGCTGATGATTTCTATCATCGCAGCCTCCTGCCTGCGTAAAGAGACTTCGTAGCCCATCACTCTGTACTTGACGGGGTCCTTCAAGGGGGCGTTCAGCAAGACTTCCACCGTTTTCCCTTTTATAAAGCCCATTTCCACAATCCGTTTGCGGAAGCCGCCATGCCCCAGTACCTTTACAATTACACCTCTTTCACCGGTTTTCAATTCGGACAAACGCATATCCTTCTGTCTTTCTATCTTTTGGCCACAAAGATAACGCTTATGCATGCATCCCACAAACAATTTAGAACGTTTTCAAATAACCGCCCGTTTTACTGATTTCATCCACATGTATTGAAAGAGATTACGCCATTTCATGTACCGAATTCAAGCGTTAAATAGATGCTCTTTTCGAGCGAAACAGCTATCCTTGCGAGACATCTACAAAAAGATACTGAGCGTTCTGAGAAAAGATATCAAGCGAAACAGATATCCCTTTCATGAAGGGATATTTATCTTGAGTGAGGAACTTTACATATTCTTCATTTTTCAGCTAAATACAAGCTATATTTACCCGATAAAACAGAGATTCTTTTCTATCAAAACAGTTATTCTTTTCAGCCAAAACAGATATTCTTTTCAAGCAAAAGAGATATCCTTTTCAGCAAAAGAGATGTTCTTTTCTATTAAAAGCGGTAGCGGCTTCTTCCCTTCAATCAGCAGTGTCCGACGGATAATCCTCCATTGATTCTTCTCGATTCATCGAGATTTTGCCGTCGGCGGTGATAAGTAGCCGGATAGGCACATAGAGGTCGGATTGCGGATAACAAACACTGGCTGCATATACCATGCCCTGCGCGATGGTCTTGTCGTAGACCAATCCCTCGAGGATGGAGTTCTTCATGAACTTTGCGTCAAGCAGAGACGCGAAACTCTCTTTGGTAAAATCCTTCTCCACCACCCGCTTGCCGTCGCAACTGATGCGCAGCGTAATGCGATTGTCGACAAACTTCTCCCCCTGCTCGTTGCGCACCACAGGTAATGTCTCGTCAGGCCGCCTGAACACAGCCGATTGATACTCCTTTCCTTTATATATGAACGTCGTTTTGACATCCGACACCTGCATACGTTGCAATGCGGAAACCATTGAACTGTCCTGCATCAACACCTGCACACCATCTGTCTTGCCTTTATCCCGAGACGAGCAGGCAGCGGTGAACCCTACCACTCCGCACATCAATAGATGGATTATGCTCTTCTTTATTGCTTCTTTCTTCATCATGATAATGTATATAAAGTCTATTACAAAGCCTTCCAAAACTTCTTGAAGTCTCGATAACGTCCGTAGCACACCAGCTGGTCGCCGGACTGTATCCGTTCGTTGTCCGAGAGTTCATTGATCACATTGTGCTCGGTGAAAGAAATGCCGAGGCAGTTCTTCACCGTCTCCATCCGCTTCAAAGCCACCATCTTCAGGCCGAACTCTTCATCCAGTTTCAATTCGTTCGCATAGTACCCCACAATCTTCTCGGGAGCGGTGAACTTCACGACATAATAATCCGAACCGATTCGGAACGTCTCCATATCAGCCCCAAACTCTATCCTCTGAACCAGTCCACGCGCGGCATCTTCCTCCGGAGTAAGAATCCGTTCCAGTTCGAAAGCCTCCAATATCGAGCGATGAACCGCGTCGATGGCACGGGCATAGATGCGTTTCACCTGATGCTGCTTCAACAAAGCCACCACACGGATAGAGGCGCCGAAGTTCTCGCCGATGGCTACCACCACAATGTCCACCGTATTCAAAGGAAGGACAGTCAATGCCTGCTCATCCGTGGCGTCAATCACAAAAGTCGCAGCTATCTTATCTTTCAAACTGTCTGCACGGGCCGAACTTATGTCCGCCCCTATCACTTCGTGTCCAAGACCGGAAAGCTCTTCCGCAAGCACATATCCATAGTCCCCTAAGCCGATAATAACATATTTCATAAGCGTAATGTGTGTTTTTAGTTAATTATAATCTCATCACACGGATATTGATATTTCGTACACTTCTTTTGCTTGATGATGCCAAGCATCAATGTTATCAACCCTACACGACCCACAAACATCAACAAAGCCACCAGCAGTTTACTGTCGCTTCCTAACGAAGGAGTAAGGTTCAGACTGGAACCCGTCGTACTCAGAGCCGACACGCACTCGAATACAATGGACAAGAGAGAAGCCTCCTGTGGTTCCCAGATACTGATGATAAAAATAGCCAAGAACAAAACCCCAAACGACATTACCACCGTAGCGTTGGAACGACGTATCGAGTCATGAGACAACTCACGACCGAAAACCTCCACACGTTCTGCTCCTCTCAGCACGGCTACCAAATTCAATATCACCACCGCAAACGCATTGACCTTGATACCTCCTGCCGTAGATTGTGAACCACCTCCTACCCACATAAGGAAGAGATAGATAAGCACCGTCTGCACGCCTAATCCGGCCAAATCTACACTGGAAAAGCCCGCAGTGCGAGGACAAGTCGCATTAAAAAACGCTTGCGTCCACTTATCCGTAGCCGACATACCGGCAAAGGCACCGTTCCATTCAAAGAGAGCAATCCCCACAGTGCCAAGCAACAGAAGCAAGAATGTAACAATCAGAACAATCTTCGTATTCAGGTTATACAAATGATAGAAACGACGCTCGTCCCAATGCCATCTATACAAAAATCTCCATAGGCGACGCAAATGATACAGAATAATCTCCTTAAAATTCACCAAGATAGGAAAACCGATACCTCCTAAGATAATCAGGAGAGAGATATAAATATAGAAAGGGGTATGTCCAGTCATTAGCAATGAATTCCCAAGGTTCCCCGGTAAAGTGGAGAAGCCGGCATTACAGAAAGCAGAAATAGAATGGAAGGCAGAAAAGGCCAACTCTTCTTGCATATTCATCCCCATGGTTCCATGAATATCCCCCCAAATGGCCAGCATGCCCGCCCCTTCAATCACCAGCGTAAAAGCTAAGATATAGACTAAAGTAGAAAGCAGGGAATTCAGTGAATTAGAACTAACCATGTCACGTACAACCATCTGATTGTATAACGACGTATTACCCATAAAGAACATCGCGAAGAAGCTGGTCAATGTCATTACTCCCAGGCCACCAATCTGTATCAACAAGATAATTATCACAAATCCCGTCGAGGTAAAAGTAGAAGCCACGTCCACCGATGTCAACCCCGTAACGCAAACCGCACTCGTAGATATAAACAATGAATCTACCCATGATATGCCGTTCACAGTGCACCGTGGCAACATCAACAGTCCTGTCCCCATAAGGATTATTATCAAGAAACTAACTGCCAGAATAAGCGACGGATTGGTTCGTCTCCCCAATAACCGCACCAATCCATTGGAAAGAGTCAGGAAAGATAGAACCAGCAACAAGACAAGATGGTAAGTCTTGCTATGCAGGAAGTCCCAAAACAATAAAATATTTCCATCTTCTTCCGGGCGATGAAACAGAATAGGAATCAGAGTCAGATAAAGTAACGAGGTCAATATCCAAGTCAACTTACTGAAAGTACGCCGGCTATCATCATAATCTAACAGAAGATGCAACGTAATATCTGTCAAAAAGATGATCCATACGCCATGATACAAACGC
>CAUUOT010000085.1:0-6042 GCA_963546815.1 uncultured Bacteroides sp. | reverse complement strand
ACTGGCGAATGGCTTCGTCTGGACAGTTACCTGAATATTTCAAGAAAGTGTTGATGTTCGACAAGGTCGTCCAACTCCATCCTCCGCCACTGGCAGGAACGGTGCGTTTGCCCAAAACTTCTTCTCTTAACGTAGTAGGGATGATGACGTCCGCCTGCTCGCCATAAATGGTTCCTGCAGTCGGTAGCATTGCATAAAACCCATTGGTGTAGGTTTCCAGTTCTTTTTGGTTGGTAAAATAATTCTCCAATGTGAGCGTATCCAGCGGAATACGGTCTAAGTCGCAGCTTGTCAGAAACAATGCTGTGGAGAAAAGAGAGAATAATATATATTGAAAATTCTTCATAACTATTCTATATTAAAATGTAACATCAATACCGAATGAGAATGATTTTGAGTAAGGATAAACACGTCCGTTAAGGTCTCTCGTCATCTGCTCCGGATCCAAATAATCACTTTCCAATGCAGTGAAAGTAAAAAGATTCTCACCGCTGAAGTAGAAGCGTACGCCGTCCAGTTTTATCTTCTTGGTCCATACAGACGGCAACGAATAACCTATCGTGAGGTTTTTCAAACGGCAATATGCCAGGTTCTGCAAATAGCGGTCGTTGATGTAGTGCATCGCTTCCGAGCTGGCAAGTTGGGCGACTGCTCTTGGGAAATAAGCCTGCTGATTGTCGGGTGTCCAGATTTTGCTTTCAAAATCTTCGGGAATGAATGAGGAGTATGCCCTTGCATACGGCCCCCAGAACATCATGTTGTTGGTGCCGGGATATACATTCCGTTTCCCTACGCCTTGCAGAAATGCCGAGAAATCTATTCCGTTCCACCTTGCCGTCAAATTAAGGCCGTAGTGATAACGCGGGATAGAGTTGCCCAGTTTTACTAAATCGCCATGATCTTCCAAGGTTCCTTTCCCGTTATTAATCTTCTTGCTGCCATCGACATCCCGGAAAATCAAGTCACCTGCCCGATTTGTATACTGAGAGCCTAAGAAACTTTGGTCAACACCACGTGCCGCCACCTCGGCGTCAGTCTTGTAAATGCCTTCTATTTGGTAGCCCCAAATTTCGCCCCATTCCATGCCTTCGTAGTTTTGTCCCAGAATTTTTGTCTCATTGCCTTTGTATGCCACTAACTTAGATTTGCTGTCGGCCAGGGATACGGTAATGCCATATGAGAGAGATTTCGTAGCCTCTTGTCCTCAAGTGTCCGTTGTTTTCTAACGGTGCGGCATAGCCATAAACGCTGGGTAAGGTTAAGGACGTAGCCAGCATGTCTTTCGTGTCGCGTTGATACAAATCGACGGTTGCCGTCAAACGGTTGTTGAAGAACCCCAAGTCAAGACCTATGTTGGTGGTGATAATCTTTTCCCAGGTAAGGCTTCCCGAAACGGGGGAATCTAACTTAATATACGATACCACGTTATTGTCAAAGATATAGTTGAGCTCACCTGTCGATGCCACAGAAACCCTGCGTACGTACGGGTAATAAGGATTAGAATATCCGTCGGTCACTTGGTTGCCCAAAGAGCCCAGCGAAACTCTCAGCTTACCGTTGGTAAACCAACTCTTGACGGAATGTAAGAAAGCCTCGTCGCTGAATCTCCAACCCAGTGCGATAGAAGGGAAGAGCCCCCAACGGCTACCGGACGGGAAACGGGAAGTTCCGTCATAACGCATATTTACCTCTGCAAGATACTTGCCGGCATAGTCATAGCTCAATCTGCCGAAGTAGCCCATCAGGGCATATTCATGCTGTCCTCCATACACCGTCTTGGTGCCTGTGCCTAAAGAAAGGTCGTTCAGACTCTCTGAGATCATTTCGGCCGCACGGCCTCCGATGTTCTTATACCTTCCTTCCTCGTAGTTCATACCGGCTACGACGTTCAGGTTATGAACTTCATTGAAGGTCTTTTGGTAGTTTGCATACAGGTCATACACGTAATATTCCTCCTCGGTATGGTTCTCCCTTAATCTGTTCTGGAAGAAACCGGTGGATGCCGTCTGCAATTCGTTTGGACGCTCTGAATATTGGAAGCTGGCTGTACGGAAAGTCTTATCCTTTGCATACAGCCGGTAGCTGGCATTCCCTATCACATCCAGTCCGTCTATCAGATGGATGGTGGCATTGAGCGAGTAAGTAGACTGTGTGTTCTTGACCTCGGTAAAGCCCTTTCCTGTCCGGAGCATTGCCACAAATCCGTCGGCGGGTTTGTTCGCTGAGGGTGCATAGGTATATACGTTCGAGCCATCGGGGTTGTAGGGCATGACATAGGGCAAGGCGTGGAACATCAGGTTTCCGAAGTTGCCGCCATCTTCATAATCATACCCCGGTGCCCGGTATTTCGACTTGAACAGCATGGCCGTACCCGAGAGCTTGAGCCAAGCGTTCACCTGACTGGTAAACTTGCCCGAGAGCGTTCTGGTTTTATACTTGTCTTGACTCAGTGCAAAGATGCCGTCTTTATCATTCATGTTGCCACTGACCAGATAATTGAAAGCTTCCGTTCCGCCGGAGATGTTCAGGTTATGGTTCCAGGTGGGTTGACTGAAGTCAAACAAATAGTTATACCAGTCAAAGTTTCCGTAATACCTGTATCTGCCGTCGTTTCCTACCACAACCCAGGGTCGCTCGGGGTTCTCGGTCTTGTCATAACGGCGCTTTTCCAGTTCGGCATAGTCTGTTTCCTTGTAGTTGGTGTAGGTACTGTTGTTTTTGGCTATGTTGAACATGTCCACCAGGCGTGCGGCGTCATAACCCGTGGTGATAAAATTGGTTTTCGTCGTCGGTGCCGACCAGCTGAATCTGCCGTTGTAAGTGATAAGTGCCTTTTCGTTCTTGCTGGACTTTGTGGTAATCAGAATGACTCCAAAGCCGGCACGCGCGCCGTAGATAGCTGCCGAGGCGGCATCTTTCAGTACCGAGATAGACTCGATGTCGTTGGGGTTCAGACGGTCCAGATTGCCTTCGACGCCGTCTACCAATACCAGTGGAGAGCCCGAGTTGAGGATGGAAGTAGCGCCTCGGATATTCAGTCTCGTGGCTTCACCGGGTGTTCCTGAAGAGAAGTAGATGTTCAGGTTGGGTATCTGTCCTTGCAAGGCTTGACCGATGTTCGATAAGGGACGGTCTTTCAGCTTGTCTGCTGTCACCGTGCTTACGGCGCCTATCAGGTTGGCCTTTTTCTTCGTGCCGTATCCTACCACTACCACTTCGTCGAGTACTTGCGTGTCTTCTTTCAGCGTGATGGCCATATTGTTGCCCGGCTTTACCTCTTGTTGCACAAAGCCGATGTAAGAGATGGTGAGCAGGCTGTTGTCCGAGACGTCTAACGCGAAGCGCCCGTCTGCGTCTGTGATGGTTCCGTTCTGTGTGCCTTTCTCGAAAACACTTGCTCCGATAATCGGCTCACCTTTCGTGTCTTTGATGACCCCCGAAACGGCGCGGGTGACGGGTTTACGCCCTTGAGAGGACGGGTTTGCCTTGGCCGAAATAACGATAGACTTCGGCGAGATTACCGTATATTCAAGATTGCGGCCTCTCAAAGCCTCGTCGAGGACGGCCGGTACCGATGCGTTGACTTTCGACACGCTGATGTCTTGCCGATTGTCAATCTGGTCATTACGATAAGAGAAGCGATAGGTGGTTTGCTTCTCAATGCTGCTGAACACTTCTTTCAACGATGCGTTTTTCACGTTGATTGTCACCGTCTGTACCTGTGCGTAACCGCTTAGGTGGGCAAAGATGCAGAACAAGATTGTCAGTAACCGATACTTCATTTCATGATGTTCCTTCATAAGCAAAGATATATTAGATTTAACTTTTAGGGTCTAAAAAATCTTAGACTTTGATAGATTAGACAACTATTGTGAAAAAACGTACCAATAAGTTTCTTGTTTTTTTGAATAAAACGCGATGGGTTGAGATTGATTCCGATACTTTCTTCACTCGTTCGGGGGGGATATGTCCGCCGATATTCCGCATCGTCGGGCGGCTTGCATGCCGTGCGGACAGACTACCCGCCCCCAAGCGTTCTGCCGGAAACCTGGATTGGAGTAACTGACAGATGCTGATGTAGCTATGCGCTGATTGAGAGTTTCACCCTTTCTCTTCGGGGTGGAACTCACCTCCCAATACAACTGAGGCTACCTCCCAATACAACTGAGGCTGCCTCACTCCTATGGGGAAGTAGGTTCTCTATAGGAGTTCAGGGGTGAAACTATGAGACACTCCGGGTGAAAGTACTGCCGTATATGGCCCTCGCCATCCAAAGGGCATAAAACACCAGCGCGACCAATAAATCTTCTTTATTCGTCGCGCTGGTACACTCTTATTTTCTATCCTAAAGCGATCAATACTCTTCCTCGTTGAAAAAGAAATCTTCCTTACTTGGATAATCCGGCCAAATATCTTCTATGCTTTCGTAAATCTCGCCTTCGTCTTCCATCTCTTGCAGATTTTCAATCACCTCGAGCGGAGACCCCGAACGCATGGCATAATCTATCAGTTCGTCTTTGGTTGCCGGCCAAGGGGCATCTTCCAATTTTGACGCTAATTCCAATGTCCAATACATAGTTTTCTAAGTACTAAAGTGATAAATATTAAGTCCTGTTGCCAATTTTCGGCAAAAGTATAATAAAATATCTCACTTACAACGATTATTCCAAATTATTTCATCTTTTCCTTCGGCTTGATTTATCTTGCGCGAAAGGACAAACAGATAGTCGGACAGACGGTTGACGTAGGCCAATAGTTCCGCGGCAATATCGGCTTGCTGAGCCAGGGCCAGAATCCTGCGCTCGGCCCGGCGACAAACCGTGCGGCAAACGTGGCAGACGGCTGCTCCCCGGCTCCCTCCGGGAAGAACAAAGGCCGACAAAGGCGGAAGAAGACTGTCCAGCCGGTCAATCTCGCTTTCCATCGTTTTCACTTCTTCCCAATCGATGATGCTTGATGTTTGGAGGGCAATCTTTTCCCGGTCGGTGGCCAGCTGAGAGCCCACGGCAAACAGTTTGTCCTGCACTTGCCTCAAGAAGTTTCTGTCCTGCTCATCGGACAGATAGGTCAGAAGCAGTCCCAGGTTGGAATTCAGTTCGTCTACCGTGCCATACGCTTCCAAGCGGATATGCGTCTTAGGTACACGGGTGCCGCCGACAAGAGAGGTCATCCCTTTGTCTCCGGTCTTAGTGTAAACAAGGCTTTTTTTCATAGAAACGAGTATTATATTGTTCAAAAAGGAGTCGACCTGCACCGTTATCTCCTATTTATATAGAAAAACGGAGAAGGTCGTCAAAAGTTGACTGTATAGTCTTGCTTCGTCCTCGATTTGTCGAAGAACAGAAGCCCCAAGTCGTAAAGGTCGAACGTAATGCCCACCCGCTCGTTCTGCTTCATGCGCTCCCAGAGTGCGCGCATGGGCCGGGTATACCGGATGCCTTCGACTACAAAGAGAGATTTCTCCGTCGTGCGGGCGGCACAAAGGCGGAATACCTCCTCCACGAAGTCCGTACGACGGTAATCATGCAAATAAAGAAAGTCTGCGGAATGGCCGGTTTCCAGAAAGAGTTCGGAGAGGGAAGAGGCCGAGATATAATCCGCTGCCTCTTTCCCCGCCTTCAGGTAGAGCGAGGAAGCGGAGAGCGTACCGGCGTCAATCAGTGTATCGGGTTGAACGTAGTTCACCAACCGGAACAAGAGGCGCTTCACCTTTCTCGACTCGTACAGCCAATGCTCGCCTTTCTCCCGTATCAGCCTTTCCTGCTCTGCCTCCAAGTCTTTATACTTATAATAAGGTGTATGTTGATAAATGACTTGCGTAATCAGGTGGAAGGCAAAGGGGGAGTGCACTCCGTACCCCTGCCGATGGCGAAAGCGATACAGCCGGATAAAGGGACGCTTCAAGGAGAGAATGATGCGGTTCATGGGCAAGAGGATTAGAGGAAATCTACTTCACAAGACTCTCCCGACTGCAACGGCAGCGTAAAGAAGCCCTCTGTGAACACATGCTTCTCTCTTCCTTTCGACACCGTTGCACGGCGG
>CAUUOT010000084.1:0-6087 GCA_963546815.1 uncultured Bacteroides sp. | reverse complement strand
AAGAATGATACTTTGTACGTTCAGGAAAAGAGACGTCCGGTCCTTGACGGCGAATGGGTAGGCGGCCGCTTCGATGGTTCAGAGGACGACTACGAGTATGCTGCCCGCATTATCCGCTTCCGTAACCCGCGTTATGCCATCCACATCAGTAGCCCGATGTATTGGGATGTGGTGTATGGCCTTAATTCATGGGAATGGAACGTATATACCGACGGCTTGTATGCCTATGCTTTCCCCACCTTCTCTAACCGCTTGTGGTGGGACTGGCGATATAACTCCCGCGGCTGGTGGGGCGGATATCCTTACTATGGCTGGGGTTGGGATGGCTGGTACGGCCCGGGCTGGAACGTCGGCTTCGGTTGGGGAGGCTGGTATGGCGGCTGGTGGGGATACCATCATCCGTACTACTCATACTATTATCCCTATTATGACGGCTGGTATTACGGCGGAGGCTATTGGGAAGGCGGACGCCGCGGTGCCTATACGGACCGTCGCTATTCCGGCGTGAGGGAGAATAGCACGGTACGTAGAAGTTACGACACCCGCTCGGCAAGGTCGGACGATTGGCGCACCGCACCCCGTGAGTCGACCACTACACGTCGGGTGATAGGGACGCGCTCGTACGATGACCGTTCGGGAATGTCGGATCGGTGGGATGCCTCTTCATCACGGCGGTCTACTTACACCCGTCCGAGCAACAGCCGCAGCAGCGCAGGTACGTCGAACGATGAATATACGCGTACCGGCAATAGCAGGGGCTATTCCACGAGGTCGTCCGATGTGGATTATTCCGTTCGCGGCAGTTCTACGCGCAGTAACGGCTCTACTTACAATCGTGGAAGCTCAGTTGAAAGCACACGCAGCTATTCCAACGACAACAGCTCTCGTTCATACAGTAACGAGCGTACATACAGCAACAGCAGTCGCTCTTCCTCTTCCTACTCTTCCGGAAGTGGCACACGCTCGGGTGGCGGCGGTTACTCCGTAGGCGGCGGCTCCACACGTTCGGGAGGCGGCGGCGGTTCTACCAGAAGCAGATAATCTCATGTAAAAGACAATCGATTATGAAGAAAGTAATGATATTGGCTGTACTTGCTACATGTATATATGTAGAGGCAGCGGCACAAACGGTATATGACGAAATGCACGTCGCTTCCAAGGATTTGAGCGGAACGGCTCGCTTTGTAGGTATGGGTGGAGCGTTGGGGGCGTTGGGAGGGGACATCTCCACCATCGGAACCAATCCCGCCGGCATCGGCATCTACCGCAGCAACGACTTGATGACGTCCATCAGCTACTCGCTGACCGACACAAAGAGTGTTTTCGGAAATAAGGCCTACAGGATGGGTAAGGCCCGCTGGAACTTCGATAATCTGGGGTTCGTATATTCTACCAAGGTGGGCAACCGCACTTCGTTGCGGTATGTCAACTTTGCCTTCAACTATCAGAAGATGAAATCTTTCGATAGAAACATGCGTGCCGAGGGAAACTTGGGCAGGAACTCGCAGACTTTCTTGATGGCAAGCCTGTCCGATGGCATCGGCCCGAACATGTGGAAAGGCAATCCTTTCGATCATAGGCAGATAGGATGGCTCTCCGCATTAGGGTATCAAGGCGGTTTGATTGCTCCGAGCACAACGACCCAGAAGACCGATTACCCTTATACTGTCAATGGCGAGCAGGTGAAAGACGGAAGCGGCAACCCGTTGTATCTGGATTACGGTCACTATGTCAGTGTGCTTGGCAGCGACGATACCTCTTATATGCGCGAGTTCAGGTCGAGGGAGAGCGGAGGCGTCAACAATTACGACTTCAATCTGGCTTTCAACTTCAACGACCGGTTCTATCTGGGCTTTACTCTCGGTCTAAGCGATGTGGAGTATAATAAATACACTTTGTACGATGAGGATTTCCGCTCGGTAGCCGGGGCGCCCCTTCACTCGGGATATGTCCTCGAAAGCTTCAATAAGTTGACCGGAGTAGGCTTCGACTTCAAGGTGGGAACCATCCTGCGGCCGTTCGAGGATTTTCCTTTCAAGCTCGGGTTGGCGGTGCATACGCCTACATTCTATCAGATGACGTGGGCCACTTCCGCTCGTTTGGTTTCTGATTTGTTCAAAGACGGCAAACCCCTAAAGACCACGGTGGACAGTTACGACTATCTGAATAACGGAGATATGAAGATGGAATATCAGACCAGCACTCCGTGGGCATTCGATGCCAGTTTGGGATATACCGTAGGCAGCCGGCTGGCTCTGGGTGCGGAATATGAATACAAGGACTATTCTACCACGAGGTTCAGGTATTCCGATGGAGAGAACATGAGATGGCAGACCAACGAGTCTAAGTTGTGCTTGAAGGGTGTCCATACTCTCCGCTTGGGAACTGAGTACAGAGTGATGCCGATGCTTGCTTTGCACGCCGGATACAATTACATTTCGCCTGCATTCAAGGACAAGGCGGTGAAGGCTTTCCCGAATGAATCCATCAACAGTGATACGGACTTTGCCAACCTGCAAGCCACGAACAACTATACATTGGGTATCGGTTACCGGGGCCAATCATTCTATGCCGATTTGGCTTATAAGCACTCGGTGCAGAAAGGTAAATTCTACCCCTTTGCCTACAACGGCGGAGATGCGTATGTCGTTCCCGAAGCAACCCGCATGACTAACACCCGCAACCAGTTGTTAGTGACCGTGGGTATGCGTTTCTAAATCCAATCCGGAAGGGACTTTCCAAGTACCGGGACTGACGAAAGCGTCCGATATGACTCCTCGAAGTCATATCGGACGCTTCTTTTTTAATGTGAATTCGATAGAAGAAAAAGAGGTCCAAACGAGAAACGTTAATCGTTGCCAATGACTGCCGTTAGTCGTCACCCATGACTTCCGTTAGTCGTTTCACGGATTCTCAGAAGTGGTGCGAGACGCCTTTGGAAAGTTATTTCTCATATCTCAGTCTGAGGCTTGCAAGCGGGTGAATGACATATCCTTTCCCATTTGGTTCCTTATATCGAATTAGGTCTTTTATAGGCGGATAGCCTGTTTACCAATACCACGCCACTCCGAACGAATAGGGAAAGACCTCCGGTCCCTTGCTATTTTGGAACAGACCTTGCGTGGAGTAGCGCAGGTAGACGCCGAGATTGCCGTAACCCGCTTGCGCTAACAACCCCACACCTACGGGGCGTATATACAACCCCCTGCCCACGGTCTGTCTCTTGCCGCCGTTGATTTGTGAGAAAGATTTTATCCCGTGACGTATCTCGAACTCCGGACCGGCATTGAAGAATACCTTCCCTCGCCCCATCTTCTGCTGCCACTCCAGTAACAGCGGCACACGGAAGAAGAAGTAACGGAAGCGGCTTGCGTTGTATTCGGTAGTGCCGTTGCCCGCTACGAACATGCTCCGTCCCTTCTTCTTCAGCAGGGCATGGTTGCCGTCGATGTTGAACGAGCGGTACCCCCAGTTGATGCCCGCATTGATGCCCCAGTGCGGATTTTTCTTGAAGTGATGGTGAGTGGCCAGAATATTGAAGCCGAACTCCCACGATTTGGACAAATCCAGTGCCACCTTATCCTCGTCGTCGAACGAGAGGAAGTTGTTCGATAACCAACTGTAGCCGATGAATATCCCCGAGCAATGAGGGTCGTATGCGTTTCTCTTCTTCTTTTTCGGGATGAAGGGCAGGGCATCGAGGAAAGTACGTCTGTCGGCATCCACCTTTTCGAGATAGACCCCTTCGAATATCTGTACCTCTTTCTTCTCATCCTCCTCCAGTTGCTCTTCGTACACCTTGATGCGCATCTCTCCCGTCCCTTTGCGGATGATGACGGAGTCTCCCTGAGTACTTACTACAGCCTTCCGTCGGGCTTCGCTGAGTTGTTGCGCTGCTGTGCGTATGGTCGGTGCCACAAGCAGGCACGCCAGCATCATAATCTTTGTTTTCATGTTCCTACTATATTATATTGTTATTACTCTTTCCGTAACACTAACGTTTACCCTCTACTGTCTAAATCTCTACTGTTTAACATCTACTCTCTAACGTCAATAACTTGTTATTCCCGTTTATATAGCATCTCCATCATTTCCTCTTCGTCCAGCGCGCCCTCGATGTAGACAAGCGTCCCCATCGATTCCTTGCCCGTCTTGAAGATGATGTATCGGTTCAGCCGTTTCCCATTCCGTTTCACCTCCTCCAGCTGATAGTAGGCGCTGCGCAGCACTCCTCCCTCCATTACCTCTTGTGCTTTCTTCACCCCGTTCTGTTTGTCGCGGGCGATGGTTTGCTGTATCTCGCGATGAAAAGGATATATATTCTTGAATACAAGACTTTTGTATGCAGTCATCCGATACGTCTTCAGGATGCTACCGTTCAATTCTACTCGGGTCACGTCCTTCCGTTCGCCGTACTTGTCGAACAGGCCGGCTATCTGCAGACCCTCTTGTGCATGCGTCACGACAGGCACGACTATCAGCAGGGAGAAGAGGCATAAGCCCCGCAGGTAAGTGGATAAGTAGGTCTTCATTTCATTTTATTTTTCGTTATACTTTGTTCGGTACATTCAATGTTGAAACAGCAGGCCGTCCAGCTCATCGTCGGTGAAGCCCACGTTCTGTAGCGCTTCCAGCGCCTTAGCTTCCACCAGTTTCCGGTCGGTGTATCGCGTGCCATTAATGACGACGTAGCTTTCTGCACCCGCTGAAGGCTCAAATAGCCCGCTGATGCTCACCAGCAGAAGCAGTCCTGCCGCGATGCCTCCCAGTGTGTAGAGGGCACGATGCCGAACGACTCTCTTCCAGATGGTGACTGTTTTCGGTTTCCTTGTCGCCTCTGTCCGCCGTACTTTTTCCGCTTTTTCCGCCAGACAGGCAAACAACGGACAGTATGTCAGCAAACGCTCCGGCACCTCTTCTTCCGTAAAGAAGCGGCGCAGCTCACGTTCTTCTTCGCAGGAAGTCATTCCCTCGAAATACTTTTCCAGCAGACGGTCTATGTTCATGGCTCGTTCCTCCTTTTTCTTTCTTGTATAATTTGCAGGTAAACGTCTCTCACCCTCTTTCTGGCTCTGGATAGATTGCTTCGGATGGCCTCCGCCTTGCATCCGGTGATGGCGGCAATCTCGTCCGTTTCGTACTCCTCCACGTCCTTCATCCGTAGGATGGTGCGTTGCAGGGTGGGCAGCAGGTCGATGATTTCGTGTATCAATCGGATTTCATCTTTCATTTCAAGTAACCGTTCCGGCGTTCCGCTTGATGATGCCGTCCGTACCTCGTCCAACGGTAGGTTGTCGTTGTGCTTGTTTCGCAGCAGGTCGATGCAGATGTTGTGCGTCAGCCTCACGGCAAAGGCCTCGATGTTGTGGTACTGTTCCAGCTCCTGCTTCTTGTCCCACAGTTTGAGCATGGCCTCTTGTACCGCATCTTCGGCATCTTCCGGTTTGTCGGTCAGCTTCCGTGCATAGTTCAGCAGCTTGCTGCGGAGCGGGAGGATGGATGTTTGAAATTGTTCGAGTTCCATTTACACAGATAAGACGAGCGAGAAACGTAAACGTGACATTCAGGGAATAAAAAACAGAGAATGAACTCTGTTTTGCGAAGGTAGGAACTTCTCTTCTTTCGCCCAAAATCCGTGCATTCTTTCGGCAGTTTCTTCGGTTGGAAAAACAGTATTGTTTGGGGATAAATACCGTAATGTTTCAGCCCAAAGCAATGCCGTTTCCTTTTTCTTTCGTTCTCTTTGTAAATCTCTCAAAAACCTCGAAAATTTGCGAAACTCCCTTCAAAACACTCCTCATTCCTCGCTCCTCTGTTATCACCAACCTTTTATCACTAACTGCTAACCGCTCGTTTATGCGTGGGAGAGTGTTTCTCGAACATTTTTATTCTCCTCTTGTTTTATGTTCAGCAAACCTCTTAAACATATAACAATGAATAGATTGACATCGCTCTTCGGAACGAAGTATCCGATTGTACAAGGTGGCATGGTGTGGTGCAGCGGTTGGCGGCTGGCTGCCGCGGTCAGCAATGCAGGCGGGTTGGGTCTGCTCGGTGCAGGCTCCATGCATCCTGACACCTTGTGCC
>CAUUOT010000083.1:0-6109 GCA_963546815.1 uncultured Bacteroides sp. | reverse complement strand
ATGGCGACGATGATGATGATGCCCCCCATACTGGGTACGCCTGTCTTGTTTACGCCGAACGGGTCGATGCCGGCGTCGCGTTGTGTTTCGGTGATTTGTTTGCGCTTCAGCAGGTTGATGAACTTATCTCCCCAAATGCTCGAGATGAGCAGTGCCAAGATGATGGCCATCAGCGACCGGAATGACGTATATCCAAACATTCCGGCGCCGGGGAAGTCATACCGGTCTAACCATTGAAATAAATAGTAAAGCATAATCTCTTCTGATTTATCTGTCTTCTTATAGGTTTGTTCTCTTATACCTGATTCAGGATGGCTTTCAACTCTTCCTTATCGTCGAAGTGATGTTTCACTCCTTTTATCTCCTGATAATTCTCGTGTCCTTTTCCGGCAACGAGAATCACGTCTCCCGGCTGTGCAAACATGCAGGCGGTTTTGATGGCTTCCCGGCGGTCGGCAATGCAGATTGTCTTTTGCAGGTCGTCTTTGTCGAGTCCTGCCAGCATATCGTCGATGATGTCTTGCGGCTCTTCGAAGCGCGGATTGTCCGAAGTGATGATGAGGCGGTGGCTCAGTCGTGCCGCTTCTTTCGCCATGATGGGGCGCTTGCCTTTATCGCGGTTACCGCCGGCACCGCACACGGTGATAACCTTGCCTCTTCCCTCCAATATTCCATGGATGGCATTCAGCACATTGACCAGCGCATCCGGCGTATGGGCATAGTCCACAAGGGCAGTAACGCCTTTGGAAGAACGGACAGCATCGAAACGCCCGGCCACGGGACGAAGCGTACTGAGGGCTATCAACGCCTCTTCCTCTTTCTTGCCCAGCAACACGGCGGCGCCGAATACGGCCAGCAGATTGCTTGCATTGAATTTCCCGATGAAATGCACGGCCAGCTCGTGGTTGTTGAAGTCGAGCAGCATACCTTCAAAATGCGATTCCAGCACCTTCCCCTTGAAGTCGCTGAGGCTGCGCAGAGAGTAAGTGTAAACCTTCGAACGTGTATTCTGCGTCATCACCAATCCGTTCTTATCGTCCAGATTAGTCAGGCTGAAAGCATTCTTGGGCATATCATCGAAGAATTTCTTTTTGGCTTTGAGGTAATTCTCCACCGTCTTGTGATAATCCAGATGGTCGCGGGTGAGGTTGGTGAAGATGCCGCCGGCAAACTTCAGACCGCTGATTCGTTTCTGTGCGATGGAGTGGGAGCTGACTTCCATGAAAGCGTATTTGCATCCGGCGTCGGCCATCTCGCCCAGCAAACGATTCAAGGAAACAGGGTCTGGAGTGGTGTGCTCGGTCGGTACGGGGCGGTCGTCTATGTAGTTGCATACCGTAGAAATCAATCCCACTTTATAGCCGAAATAGCGGAATGTATCGTATAGCAAGGTGGCTACAGTCGTCTTTCCGTTGGTTCCGGTTACGCCCACAAGTTCCATCTTGGAAGTAGGGTCGCCATAAAAAGCGGTAGCCGCTTTCCCCGCAGCATCTTCGCAATCTTTCACCTGAATATAGGTGATGCCGGCTTCCGGTTCTTCCGGCAGCTCTTCGCATAGCACGGCAACGGCACCTTTGCCGATGGCAACCGGAATGTAGGCATGTCCGTCGGTTTGCGTGCCGCGCATTGCCATGAACAGATGTCCGGCTTCTATCAGACGGGAGTCGATGTTTACTCCTGTAATCTCTATGTCCGTACTTCCGATTATCCTAACCGGCTGTATCGCTTTCAACAAATCACTCAATTCCATCACAAATCCTCTTATTGTTTTTATGTCAAGTGTACCTACACCTTATTATATATAGTATCTTGTGAATCTTCACTCTATTTCTACTTTCCTCCTTCGGGTGTCAGTGCAGCGTCAAGGCTATTGTCTGCCCTCTCACTGCCCGACTGCCTCCGGCTATCGACTGATTCTTCACCTGCCCCACACCGTCCAGCCTTACTTTCAGGCCTTTGCTTTCCAGCAAGTAGACGGCATCTTTCGCTCCCATGCCCACCACATTGGGCACGGCTGTACTCGAAGTCGATGTGCCGTCTTGCAGAAGGACGGCCGACGGGGCAGCCTGTGTATGTCCCCACGTCTCTTTTCTTCCCTGTCCGGAGAATTCCTTTCTGACGGGAACCTTCAGTTCGTTCAGCACAAGGAACGCCTCATTCATTGCTCCCGCTTTTACGGTGGGAATTACGTTCGTGGTGCTGTCTATGGCGCCGCGCAGGTCAAAGCGCAGGTCTTTGGCATATACCCTTTCCGCTATTTTACCGAAGACGCTGCCTGCCATCAATCCTCCCGAGGCAGGAAGTCCGGGCTTTTGTATAGACACGATGCAGCTGGATTTGGGAGCTTCGGACGGGAAATAACCGCAGAAGCTTACCAAATAGTTCATTTGACCGGATTTATATCCGGACGTTCCTTGCGAAATCTGTGCCGTACCCGTTTTCCCCGCTACCGAGAACTGTTTGCTTCCCGCCGGTTTTGCCAATCCGTCGGACACCACCCTGCGGAGTATTTCGCGTATTTGCGTCAATGTACGGTCGGAACAGATTTTCGGATTGATAATCTCGGTAGGATATTCTTTTACCGTCTCTCCCTCCTTCACGGCCGCTTTCACGAACTTGGGACGCACCATGACGCCATTGTTGGCTATGGCGTTGTAGAACGTCAGTATGTTCATGGGCGGCACCTGAGTTTCGTAACCTATGCTCATCCACGGCAAGGTGGTTTTGGCGAAATAACGCTCTTTGGGCCCTTTGATGTTGGGCTTTCCTTCACCTGCAATCTGCAAGTGCAACGGTTGGTCTATGCTCATCCGCTTCAAGCCGTCCACGTATTTCTGCGGATTGTCTTTGTAGTGCTTGTCTATGAGGTAAGAGACGCCGATGTTGGAAGACACCTCCAGAATGCGTGTCACATTTATCTTTCCATAACCTCCGCGGTGCCAGTTATGGTCTTTCATGTTGCTGCCATACATTCTCATGATGCCGTTACCCGTATCTACTTCGGTGTCCGGGGTGATTTTTCCGTCTTCCAGCGCTACCATGATGGAGGCGGTCTTGAACGTAGAGCCGGGTTCCATCATGTCGCTGATGGCGTTGCTGTTCATTTCGTAGTAGTTTCCGTCGCCCGCTTTCATCAGGTTGACGATGGCTTTCACTTCGCCGGTGGCCACCTCCATCAGCACGGCCACGCCTACGTTGGCATTGATTTCTTTCAGTTTGTCCATCAGCGCCTTCTCGCAAATGTCCTGCATGCCCACGTCGATGGTGGAGATGATGTCGCACCCGTCTACAGGCGGCACATCCACGATGTTGAGGAATTTGTTCATCACCTTTTGGCGGTGGGTGATGCCGTCTCGTCCTTTGAGCAAAGTGTCGAAAGCCAATTCAAGGCCGTTGCGTGCGCCCATTGCCGTGTCGGCATACAGTCGTCCCAAAGTCTGCGCGGCCAACGAGCCGAAAGGTTTCTTGCGTTGGTTGTATATCTGTTCGTGGAAGCCTCCCTTGTATTTGCTCATCTTGAACACCGGCAACCGTTTCGTTTCTTTATACTGAATGTAAGAGATACGCCTGTTGCGGTTGGGAAGGATGTTGTAGTTTCGGCTTTTCAGTTCTCGTCCTTTGCGCAAGTGGTTCTTGAAAGTCGCTGTGCTGATGTCCGGAAAAATCCGGTTAAGGCCTATGCAGATAGAGTCGAAATTGATTTTCCAGATGGAATCTTTGCGTTGCTGGTCTTTTCTGCGCCGTTCTTCGTCTCTTTCGCCGGACATGAAGTCCATGAAGATTTTATATTCGGGCAGTGAGCTTGCCATCAGCTTTCCGTCAGAAGAGAGAATGTTTCCGCGATTGGGTTTCACCGTTACGTTCTCTCTGACAAAACGGTCTGCCACATCGTGCCAATATTGCCGTTCGGCAAACATAATCATGGCGCCTTTTACGATAATGGCTATCCCCATCAACCCCAGCAGGAGGATGACGAAGAAGTAACGGGTCATTATCTTTTTTTTGTTTACAGCCAAAGTCTTATATCTCTTGATTTAACGGGTTTTGCTATTCAGAGGCGCATTGCCGGCTCTTTTCAGGGTTTCTTCCGAATGAGATAAGGCGGATGCGTAGAGGTTTGCAAGTCGCTCTCTTTGGTGGCGATGTATTCTTCGATGCGCGACTGGCGGCTCCGTTCCATCAACTCCGAGCTGCGTGTCAGGGCGTCATACTTGATATCTGTCAGTTGTTTTTTGAGGTTGTCTATCTCTATCAGTTGCTGTTGACATTCGTAGCGGTTGTTGATGTAAACGATGACAAGCACCGTGATGAGAAACAACAGTCCTGCCTGACGGCGGAAGAAGTCCGTAGCCAGAATATCGCCTCCGAGGATGCTCTTCAGCGAGGTGCGCTTTTTTGTTTTCTCTGCATTTTCCTCTTTCATATCCATTGTTCTGTCTTCTCCGCAATGCGCAGCTTGGCGCTTCGCGAACGCGGGTTTCGCGTCACTTCCTCTTCGTCGGGGACAATCACTTTGTTGTTGACCGGCCGAAACGGTGTCTGCACGTTGCCGTAGAAATCTTTCTCCGCCTTGCCTTCCACGTTGCCGGTCTTCA
Organism: uncultured Bacteroides sp.; assembly: GCA_963546815.1. Taxonomy (GTDB): domain Bacteria; phylum Bacteroidota; class Bacteroidia; order Bacteroidales; family Bacteroidaceae; genus Bacteroides. The sequence continues at coordinate 1,514 of CAUUOT010000083.1, read as the reverse complement.
TGATGTTCTTCACCAGGCGGTCTTCCAGAGAATGGTAGGTAATCACCACCAATCGTCCTCCGGGCTTCAATGCTTTCGTGGCGGCGCAGAGCATTTCTTTCAGCGCCTCCATCTCTTGATTGACTTCGATGCGCAGTGCCTGAAACACTTTTGCCAGTTCTTTCTTCTCGCGTTCGCGTCCGAAGAACGGCCTGACGATGTTCAGGAACTCGCCGATGGTTTCAATCCTCCCGCCGGCGCGTGCTTTTGCGATGGCGGATGCCAGTTTGCGGCTGTTCTTCAGCTCGCCGTACAGATAGAAAACATCGGCCAGCCGCTCTTCGTCGTACGTATTCACTACGTCGGCGGCGGAGGCTCCGGCACGTTTGTTCATGCGCATGTCCAGTGCGCCCTCAAACCGGAAAGAAAAACCTCGGTCGCTGTCATCGAAGTGGTGGGAAGAAACGCCGAGGTCGGCCAGTACGGCGTCTACTTGTTCGATGCCGTGATAGCGCAGGAAGTTGTGCAAGTAGCGGAAGTTGCTGCGCACGAACGTGAAGCGCGGGTCGTCCATGATGTTGCATTCCGCGTCCTCGTCTTGGTCGAATGCCAGCAGTCGTCCTCCTGCTTTCAGGCGGGAAAGAATTTCGCGCGAATGCCCTCCGCCGCCGAAGGTGACGTCCACATACGTACCCTCCGGGCGGATGTTCATTGCCTCTACGGCTGGCTTCAGCAATACGGGGATGTGGTATATCGGTTCTTCTTCCATCTTCTGCTGTCCACTGTCTGCTATGCGTTCGGGAGGTCGTTGCCCGGCGCAGAGGGATCTACATCTTCATTCCGGTCGACGCACGGACGCCCCAGCAGCTCTTCCAATCCTTTGCTGAATGCTTCGGAAGTCATAAAGGGTTGGTCGGCACGCTCTTTCGCCCAGATTTCTATCGTATCGTCCATGCCGATGAAGCGTACGTCGTTTCTTATGCCAGCCATTTGCAGGTATCGTTTCGGCAACAAGATGCGTCCGTTTCCATCAGGGCTGACTACTTCTGCGTCGCTCACAAACTGGCGGAAAATCATTTGCTCCTTCGCGTCCCATTTGTTCAGCTTTCTTCTCAGCTGGTTCTGTGTGGCAAACCAGACGCTTTCGGGGTAGAGCACCAGACAGTCTTGATGCACGTCTTTGCGCAACACGAGCCGTTCCTCGGAAACGGCTTGCAGCTGTTTCCGGAACGTGACGGGGATGAAGACCCTTCCTTTGGCATCCGTCTTGGCCTCTATGTTGCCTAAGAATTGCATCCTTTTGTACCTTATTATAATAAGCGACGGTAAAAATACGTATTTCCCCACAATTCCCCACCATCTTTTTACGGAAATCTTATTGAGAAGTTATCAACAGCTTGTTTTCTATTTATTCGACTGATTATAAACACACTTCCGGTAAACGTTTCAGGTGGGGCCGGAGTAGCTTTTGCATATTGCTTGCGTGGAAGGTCTATAGGAGAAATGCTCTGTTCATAAACGGGAATGGAATCGGG